>NZ_JBPODR010000026.1:0-31917 GCF_051201035.1 Thermoanaerobacterium thermosulfurigenes | reverse complement strand
AATAAATCCGAACATAGAAAGGTCATGTTAAATTATTGTTCGGTGTATTAACTCCCGATTTGATATAAATCATGTAACTTTGTTACAAATATATTATACTAGGAGGGAATTAATTATGGAATTTATAGACAATAAATTAAAATTAGGAGATGCATGGAAGTTAATTGATGAGTTAGCTGATGAATCGACAAAAGAAAAGTTTGAATTAGATGATATATTATATGAGATTTCTATGAAGATATATGAATTTAGGATTAAAAATGATTTGACGCAAAAACAGCTTGCTGAGAAATTGGAAATTAAGCAATCAATGGTATCAAAACTTGAAAGTGGTCAATATAATCCAACCATTGAACAACTGTGGAAAATTTCAAAAAAGCTAGGATGGAATTTTAAGATAATATTTGGGGAAGAGAATAGCAAAGCTAAAATCTGGGATACAGTTGACTTTGAAGAAAACCTAAATGATGAAACAGATAAGAAATTAGAGACTAAATTGGCGGTGGGGTCATGATTAATGTAAATAAGGTGTTAGCAGACTTTCAGTTTGTTGGGAATAGGGTATCTGATTTTAAAATTGAGACGAGAGATATAAGAACAAATGAGTTTAAAGTACATGTTACTTACGATTTTGATTATAATATAAAAGAAGTTAAAGAATTGGAAGATAAATATATAGGATATATTGAATTTATAACTGTGATAAAGGCAAAAGTTAAGAATTCAATATTGTTTAAAATTAATTTAACTATGGAAGGCGTATTTGTTGGAAATACTCAAAAGTTAAAACAAGAGGATTTTCTTGACATGCTGGAGCTAAATGGCTTAACGACACTTTCTCAGTTATCGCGGGCATATATTTTAACTGTTACATCTCTTTCTGGAATAAATCCACCAGTAAAATTGCCTATGGTAAATATTTTTAAATTAATACAGCAGAAAAAGAATAATGGAGCAAAAAAGGTGAATTGAAGTGTTACAGAAGGATATTGATGAAGTCGAAAAAATATTTAAAAGTATGTTGGATGAACTTAAAAAAATTATGATATAAAACTGATATATGTATTTGGATCATATGCAAAGGGCAATAACACAAAGAACAGTGATCTAGATATTGCCGTGCTTTTTGGCGATGGCTATGATTATATGGATAAGCTTAATTTGATTGGAGATTTAATTTCTATATTTAAAAGAGATGATATAGATCTGGTAGTATTAAATACTGCAAACCCGGTATTGAGGCATCAGATAATTAAATTTGGCAAACTTATTTTTGAAGAAAATGAAGATATAAAAGTTGAATTTGAAGTGAAAACTTTAAGAGAATATATGGATATGGAACCTTTCAGGAGGACTCAGATGGAGTTTGTCAAAGAATGGATAGAGAATGTTTTGGAGGGAGATTATGACAAAAAGCATATTGGAAACAATTAATAATAAAATAAAAGAGCTTCAAAAAAATTTAATATTGCTGAAATCAGTGGCACAAGATGTTAATGAAGAAAATATAAAAGGAAAGATGCTCTTCTGCTATAATATCACAATTAGCTAATGATGATGCAATTCAAAAACGATGGACCAACTTCTGCAAAAAAGTATTAAGATTTGAGATGAGTTTTGATGAATAACTGACAAAGTCAAGAGTAACAAAAAATTATATATGATTGAGATGGAGGTATTTTAGTGGATGATCATGTACTAGAGGAAATAAAGAAGACTTGTGACAAACTCCTGACAGATAAAAAACTATTGCCTCTTGAACAATTAAATCAGGGGTATAATATATTTAAAGAAAAATTCAGCCCTGAGAGATTAAAAAGTTTAGATGGTGAACTTTTGATAGATACTATCTTTAATATTGGTAATAAAGATGGATTAAGTTATTGGCTGGAATTCAAAAACGATGATGAATTTAAAACTAATTCTAATAGTTATGGCAGCATTTCCGGTGGTAGTTCATATAAGTTTATCATGTTTAAAAGAAGCTCTGACGGCAAATGGGTCACAGGTAACCCTCAGAATCCTACTATTTTATCCATTGATAAAGCGGTTGAACTTGGCAGAAAAATAAGAGATGCTTTAGTTGCTGGAGCAAATTTGATTGATAAACTTTCAGATGATGCAAGTATAGAAGACTATATAAAACTACAGGAACAATTAAGTAACACATTAGTTTATAATAAGCAAAAACTTGGATGGGTGCATAAGTACTATCATATGCTGTATCCAAATAAAATAGATGCCTTTCATTCTACAAGATGGCAAGTACATGCCCTTATTTGCTGCAATATAAAGCCAGTGCAAGATGATAAACTTTATACGTTGTCTGGGCAATTAATGCAAATCACAAAAAAGACAGGATTACCTACAAGTTATGTAATGAATTCAATGTGTGTATTGTTTGGACCGCCTGTAAACTATTTTAGGATTGGCACAGGTGATAATGGCAATAGCTATTGGGAGGATATGAAGTCAAATTCATATGTAGGCATAGGCTGGGCAAAACTGGGTAATTTGACTTCATATGATGAAAGTAAGAGCATTAAAGAGGATATTGCTCAGGAACTTAAAAAACTTTATGGATATGATAATAATGTAGCAAGTAGAAAAGTTGGAGAAATCATAAGATTTTACAGAGATATTGAAATTGGAGATGTTGTAGTAGCAGTACTTGGTGAGAAAGTACTAGGAATAGGTAAAGTTGTTGGGAATTATGAATATGTAAAAGATAGACCTTATTCACATTGTAGAAATGTCGAATGGGTAAAAATATTTAAAGAACCTGTTCATTTACCAAAAGCTAGCACTGGGAAACTAACTGCCTGTTTCCAATATAGAGATATTAATAACATTTTCGAAATTAGAAGATTGATGAATGAAGAAAGCGATGAAATTATGATTAAGCCTATATTAAAACCTCTTACGGGTACAGTTGCAGAAATAGAAGGTGTACTAGCGCGCAAGAAACAAGTCATTTTATATGGACCTCCTGGAACAGGGAAAACATACTATGCTGAAAAAGCTTGCAGTGAATTTGCTGCAAGAAGTCTATTTCACAAGCCTTATGATTCACTTTCACAGAATGAAAAAGCTTTGATATTGGGTGACAGTACGACAAATGGTTATGTTCGCATGTGCTGTTTTCATCCATCATATGGATATGAAGATTTTATAGAAGGAATTAAACCAAGGATTGTAAATAATCAAACGGTATTTGAATTAAAAGATGGGATATTTAAGAGAATATGCAAAGATGCAATGGAAAATTCAGATAAAAACTTTTATTTGATTATTGATGAGATAAATCGCGGAGATATATCACGTATTTTCGGAGAACTCATTACACTTATTGAAGTGGGAAAGCGCGGCAAAGAGGTTATACTTCCACTTTCAAATGAATCTTTCAAAGTGCCAGACAATGTGTATATTGTAGGTACGATGAATACAGCGGATCGTTCGATTGCTCTTTTAGATGTTGCACTTCGCAGACGATTTGGCTTCATAGAATTAATGCCAGATTATAGTCTGTTTGATGGTGTGGCATTTGAAGGTTTACCACTTGCAGAATGGCTAAAGGAATTAAATAGTAGAATATGTGAGAACCTTGGCAAAGATGCTCGCAATCTGCAAATCGGCCATTCATATTTTTTAGAGAAGGAAAAACCCATTATAGATAATGAGAAGTTTAAAAGAATTATAAAAGAAGATATTATTCCGCTTATTGAAGAATATTGTTATGGTGATTATGAATTGATTTCTAAAATTTTAGGTGAAAGTATTGTAGATGTAAAAAATCAGACGATTAGATATGAATTATTTGATACACCGGATATTTCTGATTTAGTAACAGCATTACTATCACCATGTCCTGATATTCGCATAGGCGTGGAGACAACCAATGATGATATAGCAGATGAAGATAATGACAGTGAAGATAATCAAAATAATAGCGAGGAATCATGATGGCCAAGACAATCAGTTTAAAAGAGTGGGACAGCATAGTTTTGGATGGTATAGAATTATCGGATAGCAATGCTCGCAATTTAGCAAAAGTTCTTACGGGCAAGGGAATATTAGAAATTATAGAGATTAGAGGTGGCCTATCAATCAAGAGTAATTCATATGTTGGAAGAGTTAAACTTGGGGATTTACAGATTAATGTTTATCCTAAGATAAAGGGGCTACCATTGTATCAGCTTCTAAGATATGCATATGGACTTAGAGATCTAAAGTTATTTAATACCGGAGAGCATAACATAGGTAATTTTTCTTTTTTTGATTTGCTTATTTATGAACTTTATGTTGAGGCAGAAGATTTGATTCAAAGAGGACTTCAAAAAAGCTATATAAAGGAAGAAGAATGTTTGTCATCGCCAAGAGGCAGAATTGATATGAATAAGCTTTGTGCTCAAGGTGAACTAATAAGGGATACATTGCCGTGTAGATACTTTGCTAGAGATGAAGACAATATACTTAATCAGATTTTACTTTCTGGTTTAAGACTCGGGTTGAAGCTGGTAATGGATGATGGATTAAAATTTAGCCTTCAAAGATTGATTTCTTATCTTAAAGAAAATGTATGCGATATTATTCTTACGCGAACTAGCTTGAACCGTGCTTGGAATAGTATTAATAGACTGACAGAAAGATATTCCTCTATACTTAGAATAATAAAGATCTTGTATGAATCACAAGGGATACAGTTAGAGGATGGTTTAAGTTCAATTGACCTTAATGGATATTTTTTCGATATGAATGCATTTTTTGAAACATTGATAGGACGATTATTAGAAGATTTTGGCGGAGGTTTTTCTGTGAAATGTCAGTATAGCTTGCATGATATGTTTACATATGTTGCAGAGTTTAACCCACGCCTAAAAAAGTCTCCAACACCGAGGCCAGACTTTGCAATTGTCAAGCATGGTAAGGTAATAAAGTTAATAGATGCCAAGTATAGAGATTTATGGCATGACGACTTGCCACGGGAGATGTTATATCAGTTATCGGTTTATGCGGTAAGTGGTATTGGAAATAAGGCTTCAACAATACTTTATCCAGCCACAAGTGATATTCCTACTATACAAAAGATTGACATTAATGATCCTGTTTCAGGTTCAAAAATAGCAAGTATAATCTTACAACCAGTAAATCTTATTAAAATTGCAGAGTTAATTACTGATGAAAGTAGAAGGTATGAATTGATGAATTATATCGATGAAGTTGTTTGGAGTTGAACATTTACTATCTGGAACCATAACGAAGCAGAAAAGATTGCAAAAATAATGAATTACTTTTAGTTAGCACAGTACAGGTATAAATAACTATTTTCTTGACTTTTTGTTACAAAATGTTATTTTAATATTAAAGCTATTCACTAATACTACATGTGATGATGCTAGAAAAGATAAAAATGTAAGTTAAAGTATAATACGGTATTAAGAATATACCGAGCTAACAGATCAGGTTACAAATATGGAGTGTTTATTATATTAGGCAAATCTTGTAAAGAAACTAATATTAGTTGGTATAAAAATGGAATGCCCTATAATTATAATATAAATCCAGGTGATTGTATAGTGAACATAAAAATAAGAGAAGCATTATTTAATGATTATAAATCTATAAGTACTCTTGTTAAAGAAGTACATAGTTTACATGTTAAAAATAGGCCGGATGTGTATGTAGACGTGGAGAATCCATTTACGGAAGAAAGATTTAAGGAGATATTAAATGACGATAAAACGAAAGTTTTTGTGGCTGAAGATTGCAATAATGAAATAATAGCTTACAGCATTGTAGAAATAATAACTACGAGAAATGTTCCAATTCTTAAAGAGAGAAAATTTGTCTATATAGATGATTTATGTGTTAGTTCCACTCATAGAAGAAAAGGCGTGGGGAAAATGCTATTTAAACATATTGTTGATTATGCAAAAAAATCAGGTTATGATGCGCTAGAATTAACTGTGTGGGAATTTAACAGCGATGCGATAAAGTTTTATGAAAGTTTAGGTATGACGACAAGAAATAGAAGAATGGAATTGAAGATTTGAAAAGGAAGGCGCCGCCATGGAGCAGATAAGTTTGCTTGAACAAATCGATGATAATCCAACAAAAAAATATTTATGTGTTGTTAAAGATGACAAAATTGTTGATATGACATTTGAAGATATATTTGATACAAATACTTTCAACGAATTCTATGCTGTAACTTATGTTTCTTCACCCGCTTTCTTTTCAAAAGTCGTTAAAGACTTTAAAAAAGTCAAATTTATAATTGGCATTGATGATTCAGAATATTTATCGTCATTTACAAGTGGTATAGAAAAATTCGTTGATATCAAAGGAAGAATAGACTTTTGGAACGACTTACAGAAAGAAGTTAAAGAAAAAATTTGTGATGAAAGTATTTCTATCAGATTTACCTTAGATGCTCCCATTCACTCGAAAATTTATCTTCTAAATAACAGCGAAACAGGCTTTAAGAGAGTGGTGATTGGTTCTGCAAATCTTACAGAAAAAGCTTTTATTAATAAAAAGCAGTATGAAGATATCATTATATTTGATAATGACGTAGAAAAGTACGATTTATATTATAATCAGAGGTTTAAACCATTGTTTGAAGCGGGAGTTAATTATATTCCTGACATAATAAGAAAAAAATATCTAAAGAATCCTTCTGTAATATTGTTTAGCAAAGAGGTAGCAACAGAAATATTAAATAATGATTTAGAGATAAATCGCAATAAATTTTGTGTATTGACAGATGAACAAATGGCTGAACTAAAATCCCGATCCCAACAATTAGAAGAACATTATGAAGTAAAAAAAGAAGAGATTCAAAGGTCAACCAATATAATAAATCATATTACGAAAAAGAAGGGAAATAATTATATCTTAAAACCTCCCGATGAGCTAAAAAAGCAAACTTTGCAAATTGAAACTATTATATCAAAAGCTTCTAAAAATATCACAGATGATGTTAGGCAATTATATAAATTTATGGATAAAACAAATACTCTTTCTGTTGTTGATAAAAACAATCATGAATTTTATAAACTATTTTCAGAAAAAATTGATATAGAGAATATAAGAAAAAATCTTGAATTAATCAATCGATTTGTAAATGCCTATGAATTATTTACTTTTAAAACAAACAAGACATATCAGTCTAAAATAATGGAGATAATTTTATTCTCATTTATGTCGCCTTATATCTGGAAGTTGAGAGAAGAAATTGTCCTAAAAACGAGTTCAGAAAGCAATAGATCTACTTTTCCGGTATTTTTAGTTATTGCAGGAAGGGCTGCTTCTGGCAAAACAACAGCATTAGAATTTATAGGGCTATTGCTTGGCAATAACAGCCCATATTATATACCTTATAGTTTAATACAAAGCGGAAGAACAGTCGATAAAAATAAATTAGAAAGCTACTTTGACTCTGAATATCTTGCACCTATACTTGTAGATGAAATTCCCTCTTCATTTTTTACTGGGAAAACCGGCGAAAATATTATTAAGGAAATTAGCAATAATACAACTGGAAAACACCCTGTAATGATAGGGACAACAAATGTAAGAGAATTTAATACCACAAGTCAAGTTTTGAGAAGAATATATTATATACAGGTTGACAGCGAATTTAATACTAAAGAATTTAATGCAGAATCTAAAAAATATCTAAATGAAATAGAGTCTGAAATTGACAATTCATTATTTAAAGATTTCTCTTATAGAATTGCAGAAAAAATCAAAAATGAGGAGATTCTTTATAAAGAAAATGACTGTTTATTTTTGGCGAGAGAAATCTTTAAAGAATATTATAAAGAATGTGGAATGAATGTACCTGAATGGTTTCCACATCAACCATTTTATGATTATGAGGAAAGAGGCAAAGAGATATGGAAGAACATCTATGAAAATAATAGGGATGCTTTTATAGAAAAAGATGATGGTACAATATATGTAAATACATCGATTATTTTTAATAATCCGCGTGAAAGAGAAAACATTGTAAATTATTTAGGTATCGGGTGTGTTAAAGAAGATAGTCAGATATTGTTATTAAATGGTGATATATTTTATAATTATATAGGAATTAAACCAAGAAATTCTTTTATTAGCACAATAAAAAAATACATAAAAAGATAAATGATGTTTGATGTGAATAGAAGAAGTTAAAAACATGAAAGAAGGGAATAGAAAAAGGAATAAGTACGTACATTTTATGATAATTAGTTTAAGGCAATTAATAATTGCTCCAAGAGCCACTTTTTAGGGATTTTTAAATTCAATATAGAATTCTATTAAATTAAAAGAAATTTTGGGGGTTATGATGAAACTTCTTATAAAAATTACTGCATTGCTAATAACTTTTGTCCTGCTTTTAAATATCATAGCAGAGTTACAGGTGATCACATTTGCATATAATGCAAAACCGGTAAAATCTGATGCTATTATTGTCCTTGGATGTGCAGTTTACGGGAAAAATCCGAGTCCTTTTTTTAAGGAAAGGCTAAATGAAGCTATAAGGCTTTATAAAAAGGGACTTGGTAAGTACATTATTGTATCTGGTGGTAAAGGACCTGGTGAGGATGTATCTGAGGCAGAAGCAGGGAAGGAATATCTTTTGAAAAATGGTATACCTTATAATACTATATTAAAAGACGATAAGTCGTATTCAACATTGCAAAACCTTGAAAATTCTAAGAAAATTATGGATGAAAAATCGCTAAAGACAGCAATAATTGTATCAAACAAATTTCACCTGAAAAGGGCAAGCATAATAGCGAAAGAAGCAGGCATAAATGCAAGCTATTCAGGAGTATTTGTAAAAAGGTATATTTATGAAGAAGTATACGGCTTTCTACGGGAAGCACCTGCATTATTGTATATGTATTTAAAGAATATTGCTAATTTGTGATATCGAAAGCACTTTAGAGAGAAAATCCCATATAGAGGAATTGCCTCTGGCATAAGAAGAATGATAGCGGAATGCAAGAAAGTAGGTATCAAAGAACCTGAGTTTATTGAAGATAAAGAAGCAGAATTATTTAAGGTTATATTTTACAGACTATAATATTGTGTAAAAGGCTTTCCTTTTGTCATAGGAGAAGGAAAGCCTTTTTGGTGAAAGCGCACTTTATTTATTCGGTTGGTTTTATCATAAGCCCATTGTTGAAGTGATTTAAACCGCTCATCAGATCGATAACTGATAGAAGCTCAACTATTTCTTCATCGGTTACGCCTGCTTCTTTTAATTTTTTGGTGTATGCGGTTATGCACATTTCACAATTGTTTAAAATTGACACAGTTAAAGCGACAAAAAGTTTTGTTTTAGAGTCGATTTTCCCTGGGCCCATTGCCACTTGAGATTTCTGAAGAAATAGTTTTAAATATTCTGGCTTATTTGCCATTGCCTGCATTGTTGGAGGAACAAATCCCATCTGCTTTTCTATTTGTTCAAATATTTGCTTTACTTCTGGGCTTGCCTCTTCCTTGTTAACTAATTTAACACCTATAGCCATACTATCACTCCTAAAAATGAAATAAAACATACCCGCCCCTCTATGATGGGGTACAACATAATGATACTACTATTCTATTGTGAATGCAAGTACGGTGAAAATTTCAGCTTATGTAAGCTTTGAAACAACTAAAAGATATTGTACATATAAGTTCCTGTTATGGTTTCTATAAATTTTTATTATCATACGCGTTAAATTTATGGTTTATTATATATTTTAAGTGAATTGATTATTTTGATGTAAAATGATAAAATTAAGCCGTATAAATTTTAGGTGGTGATATTGTGCCGCTTTCGGATCAAGAGAGGAAAAGTATACGTGAAACATGGCGTATAAAAGTCAAGAAAGATAAAGAAATAGAAACGTATAGAAAAAAAGAAGCTTTTGATAGAGTATATAAAATTGCAAAGATATTAAAAGAAAAGTATTTTGTTGATAAGGTTATATTGTATGGTTCACTTGCAAGAGATGACCGTTTTGATAATCTATCTGATATTGATATTTTTATTGATGGATGGGATGATAGTAAATTTAATTATTGGACAATGTTGATTGATGTCGAAAATGTTGCAAAGCCTTATAAAATAAGCATAGTTACGCAAAAAGAAGCTTATAAATCTCTGCTAAATGAAATATTAAGAGAAGGGAGGATTATAGAGTGACGGATATTAATAAAACGGATATTAATAAAATTAAAGTTACATTAGCAAGACTACAGTTAGAACTTGAGAATATACAAAAATTATATGATACTTTAAATGAGAGAGGCTTATTAGATAGTAAAAACAGAAGAGAGAAATTGGCTGATGATTTCATGCTAAGGGCTGTTGGCTCTATTTTTCATGATTTTTATACTTCCGTTGAGAATATGTTTAAAATTGTGGGTAGAAATATAGATAATTTGATACCTTCAAGTTCTGAATGGCATCTAGAATTACTTGAACAAATGTCGACTCCTATAGAAGGAGAAAGGCCGGCTTTTATTAGTTCTAATTCAAAGTTTTTGCTTAATGAATTTAGAGGATTTCGTCATGTATTTCGTAATGTTTATGGATTTAACCTAGTATCAGAACGCATAGAAAGATTACTAGATATTTTCCCCCATACTGTTGATAATTTAAGAAAGGATGTAGCACAGTTTATAGAAGACATGCAATCTATCATGATAGAGGAGTGATTTGAGGCTTACGATATTCAATTGCTTTTACTTAAATACTGTGGATATAATTTTTTGCCTTTACAATTTTAGAGTTTTAACGTATAATTAGATTAAATTTAATATTTGTGAAATTAGTTTGCGGGGGAACCATTCTGGTTGAGAAGGTAAAACCTGACCCTTAGAACCTGATGTAGTTAATACTACCGTAGGGAAGCAAGCTTTTGATTATAAAGCTTTACCATGCGGTAAGGCTTTTTTTATTATTCAATGACATCAAATACTACCTTCTTTTTCCCCTTTATTTTACAAGTATTAAAAAAATAATTTATGAAAGGATGACTAAAATGAACTACACTACACAATTAGACGCAGCAAAAAAAGGAATTGTTACAGAAGAGATGAATGTTGTGGCAGCTAAAGAAGATATTGAAGTGGATTTATTGCTGAATAAGGTAGCTTCTGGTGAAGTAGTTATACCGGCAAATAAAAATCATGAAGCATTAAGTCCAGAAGGTGTAGGTGCAGGGCTTAGAACAAAGATAAATGTAAACTTAGGTGTATCAAGGGATTGCAACAATGTGGATGCAGAATTAGAAAAGGCAAAAAAGGCGATAGAAATGAAGGCAGAGTCTATCATGGATTTAAGTTCGTATGGTAAAACTTTTGAATTTAGAAACAGATTGATAGGTTTTTCTTCAGCCATGATAGGTACTGTTCCAGTATATGATGCTGTGGGATATTATGACAAAGATTTAAAAGACATAACTCCTTCAGAATTTATAAAGATCGTCGAAAGGCATGCACAAGACGGTGTTGATTTTATGACTATCCATGCAGGTATCAATAGAGAGACAGCGGAAATTTTCAAAAGAAATGAAAGAGTTTTAAATATCGTTTCTCGCGGAGGCTCTTTGTTATATACGTGGATGGAATTAAATGATAAGGAAAATCCTTTTTATGAGTATTTTGATGATATTCTTGACATATGTGCTGAGTACGATGTAACGATAAGCCTTGGCGATGCATTGAGGCCAGGCTGCATAAGTGATTCCACAGATGCATGCCAAATAAAAGAGCTTATAACCCTTGGAGAATTAGCGAAAAGAGCTTATGAAAAGAATGTTCAAGTGATTATTGAAGGGCCAGGTCATATGAGGCTAAATGAAATTGAAGCAAATGTTTTGTTAGAGAAAAAGCTATGTCATGGTGCACCTTTTTATGTATTGGGGCCAATCGTTACAGATATTGCACCTGGATATGATCATATTACAAGTGCAATTGGCGGTGCAATTGCTGCAGCAAGTGGGGCGGATTTCCTGTGTTATGTAACACCAGCGGAACATTTGAGGCTTCCAACGATTGAAGATATGAAGGAAGGCATCATTGCGTCTAAAATAGCTGCCCATGCAGCAGATCTGGCAAAAGGTATACGCAATGCAGAAAAATGGGATAATGATATGTCTTATGCCAGGAAAAAGCTTGATTGGGAAGAAATATTTAGATTAGCAATAGATCCTGAAAAAGCACAGAGGTACAGAAGGGAATCTCTGCCACATGATAGTGAAACATGTACAATGTGTGGAAATATGTGTGCTGTAAGAAACATGAATAGAGTTATTTCAGGAGAAGATATAAGCCTGTTAAGATAGGATTTTTAAAAATTGGGAGGATTGTAAATGAATATAAAAAAGATTACTTATTCAGCTATGCTGATTGCAATCGGTGTAGTTTTTGCAAATTTTGTATTTTTCCCTGTAGGTGTTTCGAAAACGACCCCTATACAGCATATAATTAATGTCATATCTGCAGTGACACTTGGTCCAGGATATGCAGTACTAATTGCATTTTCAATATCCATAATCAGAAACATAATGGGCACTGGAACACTATTGGCTTTTCCCGGTAGCATGATTGGCGCTTTATTGACAGGAATTTTATATAAATTGACAGGAAAAAAGATTTTAGCTGCATTAGGGGAGGTTTTTGGTACAGGGATAATAGGAGGTCTTGTGGCATTTCCAATAGCCAAATATATCATTGGTAAAGATGTAGGAGCATTTTTCTTTGTCACTCCATTTTTAATAAATACAGTGACAGGAAGCATCATGGCCCTTATTTTGCTTGAGGTTTTGGATAAGTCGAAAAAGGTCTATAAATAAAATATGGTAATTCGGTAAATTCCTAATTTTGTGATATAATGAATTTACAATCAAATAATAATAATAAAAAAAGGGGGCTATAGTATGCCTGATTTTGGTATTCCATTTGCTGGGCTTGCAAATAAAAATAAGATCACACATGAGGAACTTATAAGAGCTATACGTTTTATGGTGGCGGCAGAGTATGAGGCTATACAGTTGTACATGCAGCTAGCAGAGTCAACAGACAACAAATTAGCAAAGGACGTTTTAGTAGATATAGCAAACGAAGAAAGAGTGCATGCCGGAGAATTTTTAAGGCTTTTGAAGGAATTATCTCCAGACGAAGAAAAACTGTATGAAGAAGGAGCAAAAGAAGTAGAAGAAATGATTGAAAAAAATAAATAGAATAGGTATAGTAAAATTTCACCTAAATTAAAGTTTCAATTTTTGAAGATCTCATCATTGATCTAAAATCTGTTTTTACATTTTAGCTTAACCATCAAGGCACAAGTAAAAACCCTCTTGTGCCTTATTTTTAACTTTAATTCTGTTTTATTTTTCCAAAAAAATTTTTTTAAAACAAGAAGGATTTTTGAAATTCGCGTAGAATATTATATAATATAAAGAGCGACATATTAATATACTAGTATACAAGTTCTAAAACTAAAGTGATTTTTACTTGACTCATTACGCTTTATGTCCCCTATAAAATATTTTTAAACATAAGAAAAATCAAATAAAAAAAGAAGGAATTTTAAAAATTATGTCGAATATATAAGAATATGAATATTAATATGCTAGTATACAAGAATACAAGCATTAAAATGGGGGATGTGAAGCGATGGGATTGGAACTTTTGGAAAACAATACGTATGAGTCAAAAAAAGATTACATCTACAGGATGATTAGAAAGAACATAATCGACATCAATTTAAAACCTGGGGAGGTTATATCGGAGAATGATATAGCTAATGCATTTGAAACCAGTAGGACGCCTATTAGAGAAGCTTTCACGAGGCTTGCAAATGAAGAATTGATTGAAATCTATCCGCAAAAAGGCACGTTTGTTTCTTTGATAGATATAAAGCGTGCTCAAGAAGCAAAATTCATGAGGGTAAATCTTGAAAAAGAAATCGTGAGACAGGCTTGTAGAGAATTTCCAGATGACATCTTGTTTCAGCTTGAAGCGAATATAAACCAACAAGAATTCTGCGTCATGAAAGAAAATTATATTACCATATTCGACCTAGACAATGAAATGCATGAGCTTATATACAGGGGATGCAAAATGGATAGGATATGGTCTGCCATAAGGTTTATAAGCGGTGATTATGACAGGATTAGGACACTGAGATTGTCGTCTGATACTGATTGGGACGCTATCATAAGCGATCACAAAAATATTGTAAGTGCTATTAAAGAGAAAGATGAAGAAAAGGGATTAAAGATAATAAGTGAACACTTGACGATGATAGACAGAGATGTAGTGCTTTTAAAAGAAAAATATCCAGAGTATTTTAAGCAATAAATTACATTGCAATAAAAATCTACAATAAGGGAGTAAGATATATGAAAATGACTTTTAGATGGTTTGGCGAGAAAGATGACAGTGTAACACTTCAGCAAATTCGCCAAATACCAGGTGTCTATGGAATTGTAGGTGCTTTATACGATGTGCCGGTAGGAGAAGTTTGGCCTATTGAAAAAATTCTTGAATTAAAGACAAAAGTGGAGTCCTACGGCCTTAAACTGGAGGTGATAGAGAGTGTAAATGTTCACGAAGACATTAAGCTAGGATTACCAACGAGAGATAGATACATTGAAAATTACAAGGAGACAATAAAAAATCTTGGCAAATTAGGGATAAAAGTCGTATGCTACAACTTCATGCCTGTTTTCGACTGGATACGCACAAATTTGAATGAAAAATTACCTGATGGATCATATGTAATGTCATACGATGAAGATATGTTAAAAGGAAAAGATCCGCTGAAGCTTATTGAAGACATGGACAATGGCTCAAATGGCTTTATACTTCCGGGATGGGAACTTGACCGCTTAAAAGAATTAAGAATGCTGTTTGATATGTATAAGGATGTGGATGAGGAAAAATTATTTGAAAATCTTAAGTACTTCTTGGAGAATGTAATACCAACATGTGAAGAATACGATGTAAAGATGGCTATACATCCAGATGATCCGCCATGGTCATTATTTGGACTGCCAAGGATAGTCACTTGTAAAGAAAATCTTGAAAGGATTGTAAACATTGTAGACAGTCCTTACAATGGATTGACGCTTTGCAGTGGCTCTTTAGGTTCAAACCCCGAAAACAATATACCAGAGCTTATAAGGCATTTTGGCAAAATGGGAAGAATCCATTTTGGTCACGTAAGAAATATAAAGTTTATAGGCGAGAAAAAGTTTTACGAATCAGCGCATTTATCAAGCGAAGGGTCGTTTGATATGTTTGAAATCATGAAAGCCTATTATGATATAGGTTTTGAAGGATATATAAGGCCGGACCATGGAAGGATGATATGGGATGAGAAAGCAAGACCAGGATATGGACTTTATGACAGGGCCTTAGGTGTGACATATTTGAATGGGCTTTGGGAAGCAATAGATAAGATGTCTCATCAATAAAGATTGCTTTACTTCAATTGAAAGAAACTATTATAAGAAAACAGTTGACAGTATTAAAAATCAAATTCAAAGTAATTTCTGTTTTACTGGGAAAGGAGAAAAAGCATATGGATTCTGCATTGGTTAATAAAGGTGGGAGTAAAAAGGAGGCTAAACAAGGGAAAAATAGGGATTTTAAGAAGACGTTAAAAGCTATTAAGAAAGACTGGCAATTATATAGTCTACTTATACTACCTATAGCATATTACATCATATTTAGATATGTGCCTATGTACGGCAATATCATCGCTTTTAGAAGATTTGTCCCTGGTGGGCCGGTGTATGGTACAGAATGGGTTGGACTTAGATACTTTGACATGTTTATACATGACCCATCGTTTTGGCAGGTTTTTAGAAATACGATAATTTTAAGTGTGGAGTATTTGGTAATAAGCTTTCCATTTCCAATAATCTTTGCTTTGCTTTTGAATGAGATCAAAAGCACGTGGTTTAAAAGGTTTACGCAGACAGTATCATATTTGCCATACTTCATATCGACGGTTGTTGTGGCAGATATGATAATGCAGATACTTGATCCATCGTCAGGCGTTATAAATATGATTTTGAAGCATTACACTGGTCATACTATCAACTTTTTAGCAGAACCGCAGTGGTTTAGGACTATATACATTGTATCAGGTATTTGGCAAGGCATGGGATGGGGCGCTATACTGTACCTTGCAGCGCTGACAAATATCAACCCGGAATTGTACGAGGCGGCTATAATAGATGGTGCCAGCAGATGGCAGCAGACAATATATGTGACTATTCCAGGTATATTGCCTACGATAATGATACTTTTGATACTAAACATTGGCGGACTTTTGTCAGTAGGATTTGAAAAGATTTTGTTGCTGTATAATCCTCTGACGTATTCTACAGCAGATGTCATATCGACGTATCTATACAGAATGGGACTTGTATCAAATAACTTTAGCTATGCCGCTGCAATAGGAATGTTTGAAGCAGTGATAGGTCTTACATTGGTTTACACTGCAAACTACTTGTCAAGAAAATTCACAGAATCCAGTCTATGGTAAGGGAAGTGATGATAAATGAAAGAATCGAAACAATACAAAGTATTTAAGGTTTTTAACACTATAATAATGATTTTAGTTATATTAGTCACACTATATCCTTTCTGGTATCTTTTAAGCATATCTCTAAGTGGTGAGAAGTATGTATATGCAGGATTGGTATCATTGTACCCAAAAGGCCTTACATTTAAGACATATCAAGTTCTTTTAGCAGAGAAAGAATTCTGGACCAGCTATAAGAATACGATTATTTATACGATTGTAGGCACCCTTGTTTCACTGTTTCTGTCTACGCTTTTGGCGTATCCACTGTCAAAGAAGCGGTTAAAAGGAAGAGGAATCATTTTAGGCTTTGTAGTATTTACTATGTTTTTCAGCGGTGGATTGATACCGACTTATCTTTTAGTAAACGCTTTAGGCATGAGAAACACTATATGGGGCGTTGTGCTTCCAGGAGCGGTCAGCACATTTAACGTAATGGTCATGAAGACTTTCTTCGAAGGAATACCGGCAGAATTAGAGGAAGCTGCAGAAGTGGATGGGATGAGCACATACGGTATACTTCTTAAAATAATTCTTCCACTTTCAAAGCCTATAATGTACGTTATGGCACTTTTCTACGCAGTAGGTGTGTGGAACAACTGGTTTGGACCATTTATATATCTTGATGACAGCTCAAAATTTCCTGTCGCATTGTACTTGAGAAATATTTTAGCAGGTGCACAGCAGACGGCAGTTAGCAGCACATCTGACCAAAGCGAATTGGCTCAAATATCTGCGACTTTAAAATCAGCCAGCGTTATATTGACTTCAATACCTATAATGATGGTATATCCATTTATACAAAAGTACTTTGTTCAAGGAGTCATGATTGGCTCATTAAAAGGCTAAAGGCACCATTAATTATTATTAAATTCAATAAAAAGGAGGGACTATCTGAGATGATTTTTAAGGAGGTGGTGGTAACAAAAAAAATAAATCTTTATAATTATAAGCTTTTGATTTAATTAAGAGGAGGATATTTTATATGAGTAAAAGCGCAAAAAGATTGTTGTCGTTTTTGATAGTTGTGGTTTTGGTTGTAGGTGTTTTGCTATCAGGCTGCGGAAATAAAAATTCTTCATCCAGCAGCAACAATACAAGCAAACAAACTCAGACTGCCACAAACAATAACGATCCACAAAATTTACATTTTAAATCAGATAAGCCATTGGAATTTACAATGTTGTATAGCGATCACCCAAATTATCCATACAAATCAGACTGGTTATTGTGGAAAGCCATAAAAGATGCTACTAATGTCACGCTTAAGCTTACTATAGTTCCAATGAGCGATTATGCTCAAAAGAGAAGCCTTCTTATTAGCTCAGGCCAAGCGCCAGAGATAATACCAAAGACATATCCAGGACAAGAAATACCATTTGTTTCATCAGGTGCTATACTTCCTATAAGCGACTATATAAATCAAATGCCTAATTTCTCAAGAGAAGTAAAAGAGTGGGGACTACAAAATGACATCAATTCATTAAAGCAAGCCGATGGAAAGTTCTACGTTTTGCCAATGTTGCATCAAACTTATTCAATACAATATTCTCTTGCTATTAGACAAGATATATTTGAGAAAAACAATATACCGATTCCAAATACATGGGATGAATTAGAATCAGCTTTGAAAAAATTAAAAGAGATATATCCGAACACATATCCATTGTCAGATAGATGGCAAGGAAAAGCTTTGATAGGTGAAGCACTGCCGACATTTGGTGTGCCGATTGCAGGAAGCGATGGATTATTTGATTGGACTCAAACCTCAACTGTTTTGTACAATAGCGCAAAAGATGATTGGGAATTCTATCCAACATCACAAGAATACAAAGATATGTTGACATATTTTAATAGACTTGTAAAAGAGGGCCTTCTTGATCCAGCCAGCTTCACTCAGACAGACGATCAAGCAAAACAGAAATTTGTAACAGGTAAGTCATTTGTTATCATGACAAATACGCAGGAAATTCAGAATATGATCAGTCAGATGAATCAGACATTAGGAAAAGGTAACTTTAAAGTGACACAGATTTTACCATTGGCAGGACCAAAAGGTGGAGTTATTGCAGGCAACCGCCTTGAGAATGGTATAATGATATCATCAAAAGCAAAAGACGATCCAAACTTCCCACAACTTCTTAAGTTTGTAGACTGGTTGTGGTACAGTGAAGCAGGTGAGACGCTTACAAAGTGGGGCGTTGAAGGCGTAACGTATCAAAAAGTCAATGGCAAGTTCCAGCTTATGCCTGATGTAAATTACATGAACCTAAATCCAAGTGGTACAAAGAACTTGCAGAAGGATTACGGCTTCTCTGGCGGTGTGTTCTGCTTGATGTATGGTGGACCAAAAGATCTTGCTGAATCAATGATGACACCAGAAGTAGCAAATTTTGAAAATCAAGTCAATACTCAAAGAAAGTTTTTACCTGTAGCACCACCTGTGCCGTTTACTGAAAGTCAGAGAGAGCAAGCTAATATGCTTAGCCAGCCAATTTCTGACTATGTAGAACAGATGATGCTTAAATTCATAACAGGTGTTGCGTCTATCGACAAAGACTGGGATAGCTATGTACAACAGGTCAATGCTAAAGGTGTAGATCAATTAGTTAAACTTACAAACGATGTATACAAAAGCAGCAAAAACAAATAATGGATGATGTTCATTATATTTTCCCTTTGATGGCTCATGCCTTCAAAGGGAAAAATGTTAGTGAGGTAAATTTACTTAAATGTTCAAAATGATGGTATCATATTATATATAATTGACGTGTGGAGAGTGATATTATGATTAGCGATAAGAAATTTGTTGGTACCATGTATGATTGTTGGCTAAAGTATAATCTTTGTGATGATAAAGTATTTGATGGGTATAAGGACTATTTTAAATATATTGTTGTTAAAAGCAATGATAGAATTATAAATAATGCTGTCGATGAGCTTAAAAAAGCTTTATCGAATATTAAAGATGTAGACATAGAAATAATCGAAAATATGCCAAAGTCAAATTGCATTTTTGTAGGCACTCTAGATGATTTTAAGGCAGAAGGATTTGATATTGATTTAGATGATGGACTTCAAAGTGAAGGATTCGCCCTAAAAACATTTGAAAAAAATAATCGAAAAGTATTAACAGTAATAGGTGGGAGTGAAAAAGGTGTACTATATGGTGTTTTTCACCTCATAAGATGTATATTTAGCGGTAAAAGTCTGGAAGATGCATTGTGCATTGATAATCCTCAAAATGATTTCAGGATACTGGATCACTGGGACAACATGGATGGCAATATTGAAAGAGGGTATGCAGGAAAATCTATCTTCTTTAAAGATAATCGCATAGTCCAAGATCTCTCGAGGATAAAAGATTATGCAAGGTTGCTTGCATCCATTGCGGTAAATGGAGTCGTAATAAATAATGTCAACGTGCATGAGCAAGAAACTAAGCTTATTACAGATGAATTTTTGCCTGATGTGGCGAAGGTAGCAGATGTCTTTAGAGGTTACGGCATAAAGACATATCTAAGCATAAATTTTGCATCCCCAGTTGAAATAGGTGGTCTTTCTACTGCAGACCCGCTTAACGATGAAGTTAAGAAGTGGTGGAAGGATGTAGCATCAAAAATATACAGTTACATTCCTGACTTCGGTGGGTTTTTAGTAAAAGCAGATTCAGAGTTTAGACCTGGACCATTCACATACGGCCGCAATCATGCAGATGGTGCAAATATGTTGGCTGAGGCATTAAAGCCATATGGCGGCATTGTTATTTGGAGGACTTTTGTATATAACTGCATGGTAGACTGGAGAGACCGTTCTACAGATAGAGCGAAAGCTGCCTATGACAATTTCAAGCCATTAGATGGGAAATTTATGGATAATGTGGTTTTGCAAGTTAAAAATGGACCGATGGATTTTCAGATTAGAGAACCGATTACACCATTGTTTGGTGCAATGGAAAAGACAAATGTTTTTATGGAGTTTCAGATTACTCAAGAGTATACAGGACAACAGAAACATTTATGTTACCTTGTGCCACTTTGGAAGGAAGCTTTAGACTTTGATACATTTGCAAAAGGAGAAGGTTCGTTTGTAAAGAAAGTTGTAAACGGCAGTCTGTTTGGCTCAAAGCACGGTGGAATTGTTGGTGTAGCGAACATAGGTGATAGTGCGTCATGGACAGGACATCCACTTGCACAATCGAATCTTTATGGCTTTGGGAGGCTTGCTTGGAATCCGGATTTTTCATCAAGAGAGATTGCTGAGGAATGGGTGAGGCTTACATTTGGATGTGATGAGGATGTTTTGAATACAGTCGTACCGATGCTTTTAGAATCGAGAGAGATATACGAAGAGTACACAAGTCCTCTTGGAATAGGATGGATGGTAAACCCAGGTCATCATTACGGCCCTAATATTGATGGCTATGAATATTCCCATTGGGGTACGTATCACTACGCAGATTTTAAGGGGATAGGCGTCGATAGGACTGTAGAAACAGGTACAGGTTATACGGCGCAGTACAAAGAGCCTGTTGCAAAGATGTACGAAAATATAGATACATGTCCTGATGAGTTTTTGCTATTTTTCCACCATGTACCGTACAGTCACAAGCTAAAATCAGGTAAGACAGTTATCCAACACATATACGATACACATTTTGAAGGTGTAGAGCGTGCAGAAAAAATGAGAGAAGCTTGGATAAAGTTGAAAGGCAAGATAGATGATGAGACGTATAAAGCAGTGTTAGAGAGGTTTGACATACAGGTAGTTGACGCTAAAGAGTGGAGAGATGTTGTAAATACTTATTTTTACAGGAAGACTGGCATAAAAGATGAACATGGAAGGAAAATTTATGAATAGCTGTCTCAGGGAGAGATTGATGTAGAAATACAGTAAAAATCGAAAAATTTAGATTAATAACTTAGTTGATTGATTGGAGGAAGTTTAGTATGATTAATATAGCCATAATTGGGGCAGGTAATATTTCATCTGCCCACATACAAGGCTTTTTGGAGTTTAAAGACAGGTGCAAGGTCGTCGCTATAGCTGATATCTACGAGGACAAGGCTTATGAAAAAAAGAAGCGGTTTGGCTTAGAAGATGCCACTTTGTACAGTGATTACAGAGAAATATTGAAAAGAGAAGATATTGATCTGGTGGACATATGCACGCCACCATATACACATGCTGACATAGCCGTAGAAAGTTTAAATTCAGGGAAACATGTAATCGTAGAAAAACCGATGGCATCATCGTTAGAAGAGTGTGACAGGATGATTGAAGCCTCAAAGAAAAACAAAAAGATTCTTTCAGTAATAGCGCAGAATCGCTTCAGGACTCAGTTCATGAAACTAAAAAAGATCGTAGAGTCAGGTTTAGCAGGTGATATAGTACATGCACAAGTTGACTCATTTTGGTGGAGAGGTCATTCGTACTACGACCTATGGTGGAGAGGTACATGGGAAAAAGAAGGTGGTGGTTGCACATTAAATCATGCAATACATCATATAGACATGCTTATATGGCTTTTGGGTATGCCCGAAGAAGTACAGGCTGTAATGAGCAATGTTGCACATGACAACGCAGAAGTTGAAGACATATCAATAGCCATACTAAAGTATAAAAATGGTGCGTCGGCTCAGATAACCAGTTCAGTCGTGCACCATGGAGAAGAACAACAAATTGTGCTTCAAGGGAAAAAGGCCAGGATATCAGTGCCATGGAAAGTATATGCGTCAACAGCGTCCAGCAATGGTTTCCCATCTGGAGAAGACGAAGAATTGGAAAAGAAAATACAGGAATACTATGACAGCTTGGAAGAAACAAAGTACACAGGGCACACTCCACAGATTGACGATGTATTAAAAGCGTTAGAATCAAGTAATGAAATCTTGGTAAGTGGTATCGACGGAAGAAATGCCATAGAGCTTATAACTGCTATATACAAAGCAGCTACAACAAAAGAAGCTGTCAAATTGCCACTTGAGAAAGATGATCCATTCTACACAGTAAATGGCATAATGGCAAGAGTGCCTCATTTTTATAAGAAAAAAACGTTTGTAGAAAATTTCAATGACGAACGCATAACATTTGGAAGAGATATTAAGTAAATAGAGGAGGAACACCAAATGAGCAGAGAAAACGGTATGTACTATATGCCTGAAAGCAAAGCTAAAAAAGTCTGCAGCGATGGAGAATTTCAATTTGCAGCAATTGGATTAGACCACGGACACATATACGGTATGACAAAAGGATTAATAGAAGCAGGTGCTGAAGTAAAATGGGTGTACGACAAAGACCCAGAGAAAGTTGAAAGATTCATAAAAGCATTTCCAACTGCAAAAAAGGCTCGCAGCGAAGATGAAATACTGATGGATAACTCAGTTAAATTGGTAGCAAGTGCAGCAATACCATCAGAAAGATGTGACATAGGCTTAAAAGCAATGGATGCAGGAAAAGACTACTTTGCAGATAAACCTCCAATGACGACATGGCAGCAATTAGAAAAAGCAAAAGAAAAGGTTAAAAAGACAAATAGAAAATATGCCGTGTATTATGGAGAGAGGCTTCACAATGAAGCATCAGTTTATGCTGGACAGCTAATAGAAAAAGGAGCGATAGGCAGAGTAATACAAGTATTAGGAATGGGACCACACAGAGAAGGAAAAGGAAGACCAGACTGGTTTTACGAAAAAGACAAATTTGGAGGCATACTGTGTGACATAGGAAGCCATCAGATAGAACAATTTTTGTTCTTTACAGGTGCAAAAGACGCAAAGGTTCAATCAGCGAAAGTAGCAAATTACAATCATAAACAGTACCCTACTTTTGAGGACTTTGGCGATGTAACGCTAATTGGCGATAATGGCGCAACAGGCTATTTCAGGCTTGATTGGTTTACACCTGATGGGCTTGGCACGTGGGGCGATGGAAGGCTGTTTATTTTAGGTACAGAGGGCTACATAGAGCTGAGAAAGTACATTGATGTTGCAAGAGAAAATGCTCCAGACCATGTGTACTTAGTAAACAAAGACGGTGAATTTTTTATAGATGTGAGTGGAAAGGTAGGATTTCCTTTCTTTGGGGACTTGATACTGGACTCATTAAACAGGACAGAAAATGCCATGACGCAGGAGCACATTTTTAAAGCTATAGAATTGGCGTTAGAAGCTCAAACAAAAGCTATAAAGGTAGAATAAATTCATAATCTTAAGAAGAGGTGTTTTAAATGATAAGTAAATCTTTTTATGCGCACCACAGCGCATTTGGCGCTTTCTCAAGCTTTGTAATCGGTAAATGCGGTAAAGGTGGTGGCGTAGTATTAAATGATGTTCGGCCGCCTGAAAACAATGTCTACATCGGATACAAAAGAGATGGTGTTATAAGCTTGTTGCCATTTATTAAAGATGATACAAAAAATGCAGAAGAAGAGTTTACAGGAGAAGTTTCTACAAGCAAGAAAGAAAAAAATATAAAGATCTTTGGCGAAGATGAGATAGAGAGAGAGTTAAGTTGGGCATCAGATACTTGGACAGCGGGAAAATTCAGGTTTTCCATTCTTACTCCTTTCGGATATGTTAAAGACCCATCTGTGATGAATGAAAACGAAAAGAAACTTGCATTGGCACCTGTCATATTTATACAGTTGACAATGGATAACACTGACAGCAATAAGGACGCTGAGATGATTTTTGGCTTTGAAGGTCCGAAAAGGATATTATCTGAGCTTACAGATGGGAAATACTTAGGCGGAGTATACGGCAGAAAATATGGTTTTGCAGTCAAAAAAAGCGATGATGTAAGAGAGCTGTCAAGACTTGATATTTTGACGTCATGGGCAAATGATAACTATCAAAATCACGGTCTTGGCAGAGCACCATCTTTGATATTTAAAGTGCCAGCAGGCGAGAAAAGAACATATACTATGGCATTGGCAACGTATCAAAGTGGCGTCATCACGACAGGAATCGATGCTGAATTTTACTATACATCTGTTTTTAAGTCTCTGGAAGAAGTATTATCATTTGGACTTGACAATCAAGATTATTACTTAAATTTGGCAAAAGAGAGAGATGAAGAGCTTAAAAAAAGCGGGCTAAATGAGTACAGGCAGTTTTTGTTATCACATGCGGCTCACAGCTATTATGCCAGCACAGAGCTTTTGAAGCGGGAAGATGGCACGCCTCTTTGGGTAGTAAACGAAGGCGAATACATTATGATAAATACATTTGATTTGACGGTTGACCATGTCTTCTGGGAAATGAGATTCCACCCTTGGACGATTACAAATACGTTGGATCTGTACTATGAAAAGTATAGCTACAGAGATCAAGCGGGTCTTGCCTTTACGCATGATATGGGTGTTGCAGATGGTTTTTCTAAAGAAGGTTATTCATCGTATGAGCTTCCCAATCTTACTGGATGTTTCAGCTACATGACCCATGAAGAGCTTTTGAATTGGGTTTTGACAGGTTCTGTTTATGCAATAAAAATGAACGACAAAGAATGGCTTAAGAAAAACATGGGTGTTTTTGAAGATTGTTTTGATTCTCTTGTGGCAAGAGATAAAAATAATGATGGGATAATGGATGTTGATAGTTCAAGGTGCGAGACAGGATCGGAAATAACGACATATGACAGCCTTGATGAAAGTTTAGGACAGGCGAGGAACAATTTATACCTTGGTGTAAAGACATGGGCGGCTTACGTTATGTTACATGGCTTGTTTAAAGAAAATGATCTTGGTGAAAAGGCAGAAAAAGCTATAGAAAAGGCTAAACAGGCTGCCAATACTATCGTCGGAAAATTTGATGAAGACAATCAGTATATACCTGCAGTATTTGAAAAAGGCAATACATCCAGGATAATACCTGCTGTAGAAGCATTAGTATATCCATATATTGTAGGATATACTGACTTTGTAAGTGAAGATGGTGTATTTGGTGAGCTTATAAAAGTTTTAAAGAAGCACGTAATGACGATTATAAAGCCTGGTATATGCATAGATGAAGTGTCTGGCGGTTGGAAGCTTTCGTCAACCAGCAAGAATACATGGAACAGCAAAATTTTCTTGTGTCAATATGTGATAAAAGATGTGCTTAATATAGACTTTGGCGATAAAGAAATTGAGTGGGATAGAGTACATGCTACATGGCAACAGGTGTCATGCAGCGAAGATTGCGCAACAGATCAAGTAAACAGCGATACAGGTACGCCAAGAGGAAGTCGCTTGTATCCGAGACTTGTGACAAGTGTATTGTGGATGAAATAGATTTTGGGGGTCTTAACATGATTAAAGTGAAAGTACCGAATTTTTCTAACAAGAAGTTTTCTGACAGGTGGAGATTTTGCGTCGGAACAGGCAGGCTTGGCCTTGCACTTCAAAAGGAGTACGTTGATACATTAAAATTTGTCAAAGAGAACATAGATTTTAAGTATATAAGAGGGCATGGCCTTTTGTGTGACGATGTAGGCATATATAGAGAAGATGTGGTAGGAGATGAAGTAAAACCTTTTTACAATTTTACCTATATAGATAGGATTTTCGATTCATTTTTAGAAATGGGTATAAGGCCATTTGTGGAAATTGGATTTATGCCTAAAAGATTAGCATCTGGTACACAGACAGTTTTTTATTGGGAGGGAAATGTTACCCCTCCCAAGGATTATGAAAAGTGGGAAAACCTCATAAAAGCTGTTGTTTCGCATTTCATATCAAGGTATGGCATAGATGAAGTCGTAAAATGGCCATTTGAAATATGGAATGAACCAAACTTAAAAGGATTTTGGAAAGATGCTGATGAGAAAGAATACTTCAAGCTGTACAAGGTTACTGCAAAGGCGATAAAGGAAGTAAATGAAAATTTGAAGGTAGGAGGACCTGCTATATGTGGTGGTGCTGACTACTGGATAGAAGATTTTTTGAATTTCTGCTATGAAGAAAATGTTCCTGTCGATTTTGTATCGCGACACGCGTACACATCTAAGCAAGGTGAATATACGCCACATCTCATATACCAGGAGATTATGCCATCTGAATACATGCTAAACGAATTTAAAACAGTGAGAGAGATCATAAGAAACTCACATTTTCCGAACCTTCCATTCCATATAACAGAATACAATACATCTTACAGCCCTCAAAATCCTGTACACGATACGCCATTTAATGCTGCGTATATTGCCAGGATTTTAAGCGAAGGTGGAGATTACGTTGATTCATTCTCTTACTGGACGTTTAGCGATGTGTTTGAAGAAAGAGATGTGCCTAGATCTCAGTTCCATGGAGGATTTGGACTTGTGGCATTGAATATGATACCGAAGCCTACATTTTACACGTTTAAATTCTTTAATGCCATGGGAGAAGAAATGCTTTATAGAGATGAGCACATGCTTGTGACGAGGAGAGATGATGGCTCTGTTGCACTCATAGCATGGAATGAAATTATGGATAAGACTGAAAATACAGATAAAGAGTATGAAGTTGAGGTACCAGTTGGATTTAGAGACGTATTTATTAAAAGGCAATTGATTGATGAAAAACATGGCAATCCATGGGTGACGTGGATACACATGGGTAGGCCAAGGTATCCCAGCAAAAAAGAGATAAATACGCTTAGAGAAATTGCAAAGCCGGAGATAATGACAAGTTATGCTGTTGCAAATGACGGATACTTAAATCTAAAGTTTAAATTAGGGAAAAATGCGGTTGTGCTGTATGAGTTGACAGAAAGGATTGATGAATCAAACACATATATAGGACTTGATGACAGCAAGATAAATGGATATTGATGTGATTTAGGAGGATTTAAAATGGGACTTTTTGATATGCCATTGCAAAAACTAAAAGAATATACTGGTACAAATCCATGCCCTGAAGATTTCGATGAGTATTGGGAGAGGGCTTTAGATGAGATGAGCTCAATTGATCCTAAGATTGAACTCAAAAAAAGTAGCTTTCAAGTGCCTTTTGCAGAGTGCTACGACTTGTACTTTACAGGTGTGCGTGGTGCAAGAATCCATGCAAAGTATATAAAGCCTAAGACAGAAGGAAAGCATCCAGCGCTGATAAGATTTCATGGATATTCATCAAATTCAGGTGACTGGAATGACAAATTAAATTATGTGGCGGCAGGTTTTACTGTTGTGGCTATGGACGCAAGAGGTCAAGGAGGGCAGTCTCAAGATGTTGGCGGTGTAAAGGGAAATACTCTAAATGGGCATATTATAAGAGGGTTAGACGATGATGCTGACAACATGCTTTTTAGGCATATTTTCTTAGATACTGCCCAATTGGCTGGAATAGTAATGAATATGCCAGAAGTCGATGAAGATAGGGTTGCAGTCATGGGGCCATCACAAGGTGGAGGTCTATCATTAGCGTGTGCAGCATTGGAGCCAAGGATACGCAAAGTAGTATCTGAATATCCATTTTTGTCTGATTATAAGAGAGTATGGGATTTAGACCTTGCTAAAAATGCCTACCAAGAGATTACAGACTATTTTAGGCTTTTTGATCCAAGGCATGAAAGGGAGAATGAGGTATTTACTAAGCTTGGATATATAGATGTTAAAAATCTTGCTAAAAGGATAAAAGGCGACGTCTTAATGTGCGTTGGGCTTATGGATCAAGTGTGTCCGCCGTCAACTGTTTTTGCAGCTTACAACAACATAAAATCAAAAAAGGATATAAAAGTGTATCCCGATTATGGACATGAGCCTATGAGAGGGTTTGAAGATTTGGCGATGCAGTTTATATTGGAACTAAATGCATAAGGAGATGCATAAGCATCTCCTTAAACTGTATTTTTTATTAATTTTTTATATTCGCTTACGTTTAAGCCTGTGTATTTTTTAAAACACGATGAGAAGTAGTTTGGGTCTTGTATGCCTACGGCATTGGCGATTTCAAATGACTTCATGTTTTTCTCTTTAATAAGGCTTATTGCTTTTTCCATTCGCTTATTTGTCAGGTATTCTATGAAGTTTATGCCTGTTTCCTTTTTGAATGTCCTGCTTAGATAGCTGGGGTTTAAGTAAAAATGCTTTGCTACAAATGATAGTGACAAATTGCTGTCGCTTAAATTTTCCTCTATGAACTTTTTGACATTATCAATCAAATTATTTATGTTGCTAATCTGTTCTTTATTGACAGCTTTTATTGTGTTTATTACGATGGATGATAAGAATTCTATCATCTCAGGCAACGTCTCTATATTTACTATTTTGTTGTATGTGTTTATTTCAGATAAATAGATGTCGTCAAAATTCTCTTTTAATTCGAGAGAAACCGAGAAGCAAACAGAAATAATGTTTAATGCACTAACATGTATTAACTTAAGCGCATTTTCACTTTTAACATCGATCAAAGAGAAAATTTCTTTTACAGTATTTATCGCATCGTCTTCTAATCCAGATTTCAGATAAAATTTTAATTCATTTAAAAGATGCATTGTGTCACTTTCTGATTTACTTTCTTTAAATTGAACATCTCTATAATGTATTATGTTGTTGTTTCCAACAGCAATGTGATAATTTAATGCATCGATGGCCTCCATGTAGGACGTTCTAACTTCGCCGATGTTTTCTTTTATGTTGCCGATGCCGATATTTAAAGTACAATCAAGCTCTTTATTTATTTTGTTTTTAAGACGCATGCAAATTTTATATAGGTCTATCTTCTCATCGTTGCTTAATATGATGATTCTATTCATCTGGTCAGAGAATACAATGATATTTTTTAATTTTTTAAAATAGCTTTTAACGTAGTTACTGACTTTAAAGTTTTGAATCAATCGAGATTCTTCATTTAAATCGGCTGAATTTGCGATTTCTATCGCAGCAATTTGAAAATTTCCACTTTTCAAATGTAGCTTAAAAAATTCAAGCCTTTCATTTATTGAACTTTCAGGTAAGTTGCTGGTTATAAGCTCGTTTAAAAAACGCTCCTTCAAATAAGGCAGGTTCTCATATAATTGCTTTTTTAGATCTTCAAGCTCTTTCTTTTCTTTTTTCTTCCCTTCGATGTACGATTTCACTTTTTTTGCTGTGTTTAAGACTTCATTTTCGTCAATAGGTTTAAGCAAAAAATCAAAAATTCCTAATTTTACAGATTTTTGGGCGTAATTAAAATCATTGTAACCTGTAAGGACTATAATGATAAGCGATGGATGTTTTTTTAAAATAAATTCACTAAACTCAATGCCGTCTATACCAGGCATTTTTATGTCGGTAAATACGATATCTGGCTTTAGCTCATCGATTAATTTTATGCCTTCATTTGCATTTGAGGCTTCACCTACAATTTCCATTCCTAACGATTCCCAATTTATGCATTGTTTTAAAAGACTTCTTTCTAAATATTCATCATCTATTATAAATACCTTAATGTTATTTTCTGACATCTTAGTCCTCCTTATTTATAGGAATAGTTATTATGATAGTTGTTCCCTTGTCTGGCTTACTTTGAATCTTCACAACATCGTTATAATTGTAGTAAATTTTTAGCCTTTCAATCGTAGATCTGAGCCCAACTCCTTTTGATTGACCAGATTCTATCTCTTTTAATTTTTCTTCACTCATGCCTTTTCCATTGTCAGAGACAATAAGAATTATTTGATTTAAATCGTAAAGGGATTTTATTGTTATTATGCCTTGTCCGTCTTTTCCTCTTACGCCGTGGTTTAATGCGTTTTCTACTAAAGGCTGAAGTATCAGCTTCGGTATTTTATAAGGCAATGTCCTATCGTCAATCTCTTTTATGACGTCAAATTTGTCTCCGAAGCGTATCTTTTGGATTGTAAGGTAATTATCTATTATTTCAAGTTCTTCTTTTATTGTTATTTCTTCGTTGCCGTTCATCAAAAAAGATCTATAAAACTTTCCTAAGGCTTTTACAATTTTGCTGGCGCTTTTTGTGTCATTTATCAAAATCAATGCACTTATTGCATCAAAAGAATTAAACAGAAAATGAGGCTTTATCTGCGATTGCATTACTTCCAGCTCTAGTTTTCTTTTCATCTTTTGCTCATTTATTATATCGCCGATAAGCTTCTTTATTTCGTCTATCATCTTGTTGTACACGTCTTTTAACATACCTATCTCGTCATTTCCTGTCACGATGTCTACTTTTTCAAATTTACCGTCTTTTATACCTTTCATGGAGTTTACTAACTTTACTATAGGTTGCGATATAAAAAGCGATATAAATAGAAGCCCCAGCAAAAGCAATACGATGTTTATGACTATGACAAAAAGAAGTATTATATTGTAGATCCAAAATTGGCTATTAAGTTCATTAAACGGTGTTATGCTTATGATATTCCAGCCAAAGTCATTTTTCAAGTCTGATATTATATAGACTTTACCATCTATCTTCCTAACTGTTGAGCCATTTGGATTGATGAATGTATATATTTCACTGTTTAAATTTTTGCTGATGTTTGTCGGCTTAATTATTGTATTTCCTTTTTCATCTCTTATTATTATACCAGACGTATAGGTATTTATTGAGCTATTTATATACTTGTACAAATAAGACTCAGAAATATTTATTATCATGATTCCGGCTGATTTCTGACTGTTTATATCGTTTATGACTCTTATGAAAGATACATATCCTTTATTACCACTGCTTTGGTCAATAAGATCTCCATCATTTGCTTCTAATATATATTTTCCATTTAAACTTACCAGTCTGTCATACCATTTAGCTGTCTTTATTGTGGACAAGCTTATGCTTTTAAAAGAAACATTATCAACAAAGTATTCGTTTCCCATGTTGTCAAAAATATATATGGATGAAATAAAGTCGTTAAAGTTTAAAAAATCCGACAAGTATTTGCTCATTGGCTGTATATAGCTTGCATAGTTTCCTGCATTTCCATTTGCTAAAGCTGATTGCAGAATCTGACTCGATATTAATATTTTAGACTGGTTGTCTACAGTATTTATTAACGATTCTATGCTGGAATTGATATTTGAGACAATTTCATTTGAAACCTGCATAACCTTGTTGCTGGTTATATTATTATTTATCTCTTGGTATGCAATCGAAAGAAAAGAAATCGAAGTTATTAAAACAAACATATAATACAAAATTATTTTGGTTGAAATATTAAGATCACCAAATTTTTTAATAAACCTTTTCAACATAATATTAACTCCTTTGGAGTAAAATATTGATTTGAGTGTCATAAGAAGCATTTTTTTAAGCTACTAATGATAACTTTGCCTGATTTTTACCTGATTTTGTAAGAATAAATCTGACTTTGATATTTTTGTAAAAAACCGCAGCCATCTCTGCTGCCATTTTTAGTGCTTTTTTT
>NZ_JBPODR010000025.1:0-35396 GCF_051201035.1 Thermoanaerobacterium thermosulfurigenes | reverse complement strand
GTGTGCATAATTGTGTAAATTACTATTACTTTTTTCTGGCAAAGCATTAAGTTTTCAAGGAACAGAGTAATTATTTATGTGCGAAGTTTTAGTTAGTAACAAATTCAATCAATAATTTTTGTACGTCCTCAGACATAAATGAATTTTCATGTACCTCATAACAATATTTGCATCTGAAATTACATTGTAATGTAGGGGCTATAGTCAAGCCTAATGAACTACTTCCATATCTCATAACTTTTTCAAAAAAATTCATATATCCAATTTCATCTTCATTATCATTAATGACAAATCCACCATTATATAAGTCTATCGACATTTTTTCGTCATAATCAGTATCATTATTCTTAATTTTTAAATATGTTTCATAATGGTCTTCATCAATTTTCGCATAAGCATTACTTAGTGAATTATATAAATATTTACTTCCATCAATATCAAGTTCAATTGTAAATTTTGATGGTTTCATTTATTATTCTCCTCACTCGTATAAATTCATTTATAATTTTGATTTTTAAACAAGGAGTTGCATTGATATTCATAGATGATTTTAGCTTAAAATTTAGCCAAGTCACTTTCGTAATTATTCATTAATCTATTTTAGTATTAAATATTCGTACATAGTTCATTTCTATTTCTTAAAAAGTAATTAGTATCGAATTCTTTTCACTCACATATATTAAAGTGTTGTTTGTAGCCCTATAATATGTCTTAACCATTACAAACAATTGAATTATTCAATGTTAAAGCTGGTGGATCCTCCAATGGGTGTATATAAAATAATAGCACTAAAGACATGAACATCATTATAGATAAAGTCAATATTTTCAATTTACTGTTCATTTGACATCCCCCTCCGACTAAAATTTTCTATTTGTTTATTATAATATCACTTATAAAAATAAAATGCAATATATTTTTAAAATTTTATTTCATTTTTAAAAGACATATCATATTTTGAATGTTCAAAAATGTCAAATCTGATAAATCAAAAATTAATTTTAACAATATATATGTATTTTATTTCGTGCAACAAATCCGCTAATTAATACTATAAAACCGCCTATTAACAGTACTGCCCTCACGCCAAAAAATTCTGCTGCAATACCCCCAAATGCTAATGAAATAATCGATGTTATATTTGTTAACATTGTATTCATGCTAAATGTCCTCCCAAGGTATTGATTATCACAATTTTCTTGTATAATCGTAGTCCTTGAAATGGAATATAATGCATTAAATATTCCATTAAAAAATTGTATCAAAATTGCTAAAACGAAGAATGTATTTAATGGAAATACAGCAGTAGAAATTCCTAACCCTATTAATCCTAACTTAAAAATAACATCAACTAGCACGTTTTTTAGATATTTATATAAAACAAGCGAAGTCAGTATCATTGCTAGCCCTTTGAAAGTAAGAATTACACCGTATCCCTGCGAATCTGTTTTTAAAAATTTATAAACATACATGATTAGTAATCCATTTAACATGCCAGCGGCTAATCCAACTATCGTATTTATTGATAATGTATTGAAAATTATACAATTACCCTTTATATACTTTAATCCTTCGATAAATGAAATTTTATCTGTTTGATACAATTCTACATCCTTTTTGGACCCATATTTATATAATTTTATCAAAAAAATCATTATCATGGATAATAGAAATGTCAAGGAATCAATATAAAAACAATATTTAATATCAAATTTTGAAATAATAAAGCCACTAATTGAGGGTCCTAATACCATCATTAATGAACTATATGAACTGCTTAAACTATTGACTTGTCTTAATCTATCTTTTTTAACTAGTTCCGGCAATATGCTATTTTTAGCTGTATCATAGAATATAGAAATAGTAGATACAATAAAAATTATAATAAAAACATATTCTTTAAAAAAAGGTATTAAAAAAACTAAAATAGCTCTTAAAAAATCTCCTAAAATTAAAATTTTCTTCTTATTATAAATATCAACTATTTTCCCGGCAAATACTCCAAATATTAATGAGGGCAATAGCATCATAATAGACAAAAACGACATATCTACAGATGAGTTATTAATGTTGTACACTAAGGTTAAAACAGCAATTCTATCTATCCAATCCCCTATATCAGAAATTACCTGTGATGATATGAAAAGAAAAATATTTCTACTCATATTTTTCCACCTTTATAATTATTTCTTTATCAACAAGTTCATCAATAAAATTTTTAATTGTATATTTTGCAGAATCTATATCGTCTCCTGTGAATTTACAAACATTGTAGATAATGTCATCTAAATTTTCATATTTTATTGCAAACTCGAAAATAATATATCCAATATCATTCATTAACAACGTCTCATTTTTTTGAATTATATAATAAATACTCTTCATCATTTTCTTTTCTAATAAAAACGTAATTATTCTTTTTATACCTCAATTAATTCTCCTCCTCAATATTCCAACACCTATTATCAAATCCATTTAAAAAGCCTGTAGTATAATATGCATATGCTCTGCATCCGCCCATACACATATTAAAAATTTTACATTTGTTACATTTACCTTGAATGGATTCCAATTTCCTAAATTGGTTCATCGTATTTGAGTTTATCCAAATATCTGAAAAATCTTGGCATAGAATATTCCCGCATATAAAGCTTTTCTCTCTAAAATAAACACAAGGGGTAACATCGCCATTAGATTTTATATGAGCAATCACGTTTCCAGCTTCACATATTACTTTATTTTCATGGTTAATATATTGTAATAAGCTAATTTTATTGTTTTTTTTATCATTTTTTAATAAAACTGAAAGTAGCTTTTGTGGTTTTATAATCATTAAATTACCATTTTTACTTTCGTAATCTAATATAAGTTCGTAAGCTTTTTTTAGCTGTTGTGAAGTAGGGCAAAAAGATCTATTACCACTACCAACAGGTATAAAATCAATAAACCTTACTGCATCAACATTTAGTGATTTTGCTAAGTTTAACAAATCTAAAATATAATCAATATTCTCTCTCATTAACACCATAGCAATCGATATTTTAATATTATACTTTTTTAAGTTATTAATCCCATTTAAAGCCCTTGTAAAAGCTTCTCTTGATCTTCTTATTCCTGAATAAACTATTTTATTTGGTCCATCTAAACTAATTTGCATTAATCCAATATTATATTTGGACAACTCTTTGGCAATATTATCAGTAATCAACGTAGCATTTGTTGTTATGCGAGGAATATAACCTTTTTTTATCTAAATATGATAAAATTTGAAAAATATCATTTCTGACAAAAGGTTCACCACCTTTGATACTAATTTTAAACACACCAGCTTCAAATAATTTATCAATAATTGATTTGCATTCTTCTAAAGTTAAATCAGAAATGTTATCAGTTCCTAAAGAATTAGAACAATGTTTACATTTTAAGTTGCATTTACTTGTTATTTCCCAAGTTACCATTTCAGGAGCTTTTAAAATTCTATTCATTAAAACAGCTCTATCTAAAATAATTATAATCTGTTAAACTGTTTAAATTTTTTATATATATAACAAGCCTCAATTACAGATATTGTTTGAGGCTTGTTATATAACTCAAAAAATTTTAATGGACATTGTCACAGCCAACAACCATTTGCCTAATAATAGGTGATTTTTTCATAAAATTTCCTCATTCCATTGGGTTTAATCGCGCGATTTTATATAAATATACCATTAATGGTAAATATTATTTCAAAAATTAATTAAATTTAGAATATAACCCGAAAATCAAATAAACTATGTTAGTACTGCAACTATAATAGTATTGCCAAATTGTTAAACCATTATCATATTAAACGACATTACAAACACTCGAACTATTCAAAGTTAAAGCAGGTGGGTCTTCAAGTGGAATTACGTTAATTACAAGCGTCAAAACCGCAAACATTAATGTAAATAAAATTAGTATCTTTATTTTTTTATTCATTTAAATTTTCCCCTTTAAACCAAATTTTTTATATTATTGATTTTATTATATCAATATCAAAAATTAAATGCAATATATTTTTTTATATTTATTGCATTATAAAATTGATAAACTTTAGATCAAAATTGTGCAGACAAATGTAGCAGCTTCATTCCATTTATAAGTATAAAAAATGCTCCCCTTAAATTAAACTATCTATTTTAAGGGGAGCATATCACAAACATGGATATTTACAATTTTCAATACTTAAGAGACCTATGCCCTAATCCAATGGCAACTTCATTTAAGTTTAACATTCCAACAGCGAAAAACGCACAGACACAAAGGTGTTCGCCGTAAAATGCAATTCCGATCTTGCCACCTATATTAAGTCCCATAGCTTTATCTTTTAGCTGCATTATTGCCTCATGCGTTGCACCTGCAACAGCACCTTCACCTACATGGTTGTCCTCCACCACACCTTCTCTTTTTGCCGCTACAACTGCCCTTTCTATTATCTTTGAAATTGAATTAATGTATTCGCCGCCATAATCTACAGCCGCTACCTTGATACCCTCTTTCCCATACTTTTCCTTTAATGCAGCTTCATCCTCTCTCCTTGACATCGCCATCCTTATGGCTACTCTTGCAACATCTATGCTTCTTATTTCTTTCATACTCAATAGCCCTCTTTAAAGGGCACCTCCTTCATCATTTAAAATGCTTTTAGTATTATTTCGTATACAATAGGTATAAATATTGACGGAAGCAAGTTCCCAATCTTTATCTTCGTCAAATTCAGCATATTTAATGATATACCTATTATCAAAACACCACCAATGGCAGACATGTCCGCAATAACGTTAGTTGTCAACAAATCTTTAAGAAGCGATGCACACAAAGTTATAGAACCTTGATATAAAAGGACACTTATGGATGATATCATTACGCCTATGCCTAATGTAGATGCAAATATTATAGATGATATACCATCTAACATGGATTTTGCAAACAGTATACTGTGATCACCTTGTAGACCGTCTTTTAATGCACCTACAATCGCCATCGCTCCAATACAGTATATAAGACTTGCTGTCACAAAGCCCTCGCTTATCTTATTTTCACCGTTTCTCGATAATTTTCTCTCTAAAAAGTCGCCAAATTGGTTAAGCTTTTTCTCTATTTCCAGTAGTTCACCTACAATGCCGCCTATCGTCAAACTTATTATCACCAGTAACAAATTTTTGTACTTCAATGCACTGTCAAATCCTATTATCAAAACGCTTAAAGATATGGCTTGCATAACTGTTGACTTTATTCTATCCGGAATTCCAATTTTAAATAAAGTGCCAACAAAACTACCCACGACAATAGATGCTGCATTGACAAAAGTCCCGATCATCTAATTTTTCCTTTCTTTAAACACGTCTTTTGATACATGATCTTTTGCATAGTTAAAAAGGTACTGCTGCGCAAATCCAGATAAATCGCCAAACTTCTCTTTTGCAAAATTCTGCACATCAGAATTATTTGTCTTCCTTTTTAGGTATAAAAATTCTACAACTCGCTTTATCCAAACATCTGTCGGAAATGCCTCATATCTTCCGATAGAATAAAGCATGACACAGTCTGCAACCTTTGGCCCTACACCTCTTATGCTCATAAGTATATTACGTACATCGTAAGTATCGTAAAGCTGCAACTCAAAAAGATTTACTTCGTCATTAAATACTTTTAACGCTGCATCGATTATATACTTCGATCTGAATCCACATTTGCTTTTCTCTAACACTTCTATATCTGCCATTATGAAATCCTGAACTTTCGGAAAAGTGTAATACGTCTTATCCTTATAAACGATAGGGTGTCCCAATAACCTGCTTAAATTCTCTATGACTTTTTTTATCTGTGGAATCCGATTGTTCTGAGATATGATAAATGATATAAGTGTCTCCCACGTGTCTTGCCGCAAAATCCTTATGCCTTCGCCGTACTTTATGGCTGCTTTTAAAATCTCGTCTTGCGAAAGTATCTCTTTTATCTTGCCGTAGTCTCTGCCCAAGTCAAAGTAATCATACCATATATCATTAAAATCTGCCAAAGTGGTATTATCAATCGTCAATATATCTCCATCTAATTTTACATTTATTACTCTGTCAAATGCGACCCCCGTATAACTTCCATCATCTTCTTCATTCCATCTGAAACATTGTCCACATTCTAATGTCTCTTTAAGGTTAAAATCCTTAATTCCATGCACTATAACCTTAGAACCGGACTGCTCAACTAAATATCTCATTCTCCTCATCACCCACATATAGGTTTTTCACTGCCTTACTACATAATATTTACTAACCTCTACAATTATTATATAATTTTTTGAGGATAAAAAAAAGGCTTATTTGCCTTTATCAAGTATTTCTCGGGTTTTAAGTATCTTGTCATTTCCTTTTATATAAAGTGATTTAACGTGAATCTTTATGTCAAGCACATTTAAAGATGTCATGTACTCTACAACACTTTTTATCTTTTTTATAGCTCCTCTTAAAACGCTATTTATAGGCGTACCATGCACCATAACAATGTCTATTTTTATTATTATTCCTTCTGTGTAGTTCTCTGTTATGACTTTATTTATTTTATAGATGCCTTCAAATTTCTTCGCCTCATTCAATACAATAGAATTTATTACATTTTCAGAGATTGTGTATTTGCCAAGATAGCTGTAGTATGGCCTCACTACCGTCTTTTCAAAGTCTATCTCTTTTCGTCTAAATATCCTCAATGGATCTATAAAATATCCTGAAAAATGCTTTTTAACTTCAAATGTCGGTACAGGTATTACATGCATCCCTTCCTCATACCTTTTCTTTCTTGCAAGCTCTATCTCCTCAGAGGATAAGATGTCTTCTATATATATTCGCTCAGCAACAGGCGGTAGATTAAGCCTTTCAGCGATTTTATCCACCATTTTGTCAGACGTCCCTATTATCAATATTTTATCTGGATTTATTTCTTCAATTGATTTTTTAACCTCTCTGGCGTGCTCATCATCTGTAAAAATGGCTCTTCTTATAGCTGACAATTTTGTCTTTTCTCTTTTGGCAGAAACCCCTGATATGATCCTGTTTTCACATATTAAAAGTCCATCATCTATTATGTACTTTATACCGTATTTCCCTGCAACAAACGACGCATGATGACTTTTGCCGCTTCCACTGGCTCCAACAAAAGAATATACCTTCAATTGATACCCTCCATGATTAAAAATGATGACTATAGGTTATATTATACGGCAACAATTGTATTTTGCAATAAAATTTTAATTTTTCTTTTTTATGCTTAGTTTTACCAATGTCTAATGCAAGATACCATCAAATCAATGTGTCGATTAAAAGTTTTACGTTTAAGGCAGTTATAATCATAGCTAAAATAATTAAAACAGCTTTACTGGCTTTGCTATTTGCATAATCGCCCATGACCTTCTTCGATGATGTAAGATAAATTTGAGTAAACACTGTAATCGGCAATTGTATGCTTAGTATCATCTGAGAAAATATCAAAACCTGTAATGAGTCTTTAAATAAAAATATTACAATAATCGCTGCAAAAAGCGAGATAAATATTCCTGTAAGCGTGTGTTTGTCTTTTATGTTGTAAGGTTCTTTAAATATTCCAGCGTATATGGAACCACCTGCAATTCCAGATGTTACCGTTGACGAAAAACCTGAGAACAAAAGTGCTATTGCAAATACCAAAGATGCCTTCCCTCCAATGATTGGCTTCAAAAGCTCTCCTGCTTGCTCTAACATGTCCACAGCAATGCCTTTAGTGTAAAATGCCGCAGCCGAAAGAAGTATCATAGCACTATTTATGGCCCAACCTATAATCATCGAAAACAATGTATCAAGAAATTCAAATTTAAGCTGCTTTTTGACAACCGATTCATCCTGCAAGTTCCATTGGCGGCTTTGAATGATTTCCGAATGGAGGAACAGATTGTGTGGCATTACGACAGCACCTAAAACGCTCATGATTACAACCATGGAATTGTGAGGTATTGATGGGTTTATCCAACTTATAGCTGCTGCTTTCCAATCTATCTTCACCATGTATACTTCAAACAAAAATGAAAGTCCTATAAGTGACACAAATCCGATTATGATCTTTTCTAAACGCTTGTAAGAATTTGTATAAAGCACCAAATATATGACTAATAGCGCTAAAACCGCCCCAATTTTTACAGGTATATTGAAAAGCATCTTTAGAGCTATAGCTGTACCTAATAGTTCTGCTGTAGATGTAGATACTGATGCAGCAACAGCCGACAGCAGTATAAGCTTCGAAAGCCTGCTGTCTATAAATATAGATGTAGCTTCAGACAAACAGTAACCCGTGACAATTCCAAGATGTGCCGCGTTGTGCTGCAATATGATGAGCATTATTGTTGATAGTGTTATAACCCACAGCAGCTTATACCCATATATTGATCCTGCTGATACATTTGTAGCCCAATTCCCCGGATCTATAAAGCCTACCGTAACCAATATCCCTGGTCCGACGTATTTCAGAAAATTGACGAACGGTACGACACTTCTATCTTCCTTAAGAAAATCCCCAATGGTTTTTATAAATCTTTTCATGTTTGCCTCCAAGCAATACAAAAAAATAAATGGATTGTACCATTTATTTTTCTTCGACTTTAGCTTTAAGCAGATTTTCTTCATTTATTCTATACGATAATGTCAATAAGCTATCACTCAAATGTACATTTTCCAGTATTACGTCATCGGGAACTTTTAAATCTATAGGAGAAAAGTTCCATATAGCTTTTATGCCGGCTTTCACCAATCTATCAGCCATAATCTGAGAATTATCTTTTGGTATGCAAAGTATAGCAATGTCTATCTTATTTTTAGACAAAAAGTCCTCTAATGTTTCAACATCCATTATCTCTATATCTCTTATTTTAAGCCCAAACAATCTTGGATTAACATCAAAAATCCCTTTTAAGCTAAACCCAGTTCTCTCAAAATTTGTGTAGTTAGCTATAGCCTGTCCAAGATTACCTGCACCAATGATAATAGTGCTGTATGTCTTATCTAAGCCTAAAATCTTTGTCAGAGTATTGTAAAGCTCTTCTACGTTGTAACCATACCCTTGCTGTCCAAATCCACCGTAATTATTGAGATCCTGCCTTATCTGCGAGGCAGTCACGCCCATCCTTTCGCTTAACTCTCTGGATGAAATCCTTTTTACATCGTTCTTCAACAATTCTTCTAAATATCTATGGTATCTCGGCAATCTCCTTATCACAGGCATCGGCACTATTGTTTTTTTAGTCATAAAATCACCCCAGACAAAATCCTTAATAAAGAAATTATATTACATTGTAAATAATATGTCAACCTGGAAATATCTATTTTTTACTTAGCAGGTTCCCATTTGTTGTAATCGCTGTTCATTATCACTATGTCAACTCTCCTGTTAAGCTGCCTATTTTTATCGCTATCGTTTGGCACTATTGGCCGATACTCGCCATACCCTACAGCCGAAATTTTTGCCGGATCCATCTTTACATCATTCACCAAAATCTCAACCACATTTGTGGCTCTTATGACAGAAAGCTCCCAGTTTGAATGAAATTGATTATTGTTTATGGGCACATTATCTGTATACCCCTCAACGCGGATGTAATTGGGCATCGATTTTAAAATGTTTCCTATTTTTATCAATGTCTCTTTCTGGTCAGGTTTGACATCTGCTGAACCAGTATCAAATAGCAATGTATCATTTAGACTTATGACAAACCCTCTCTCGTCCACCTTGTAAGTCACCATGTTTTGAAGGTTGTACTGCTTTATAAGCTTGTCAAGCTGTGATGCAATCGAATTGTCGTTAGTGCCATTTGTACCTGTAGTCTTAATGCTGTCAAGTATGCTGTTTCCGCTTTGTTGCCCTATGACATAATTTGTCCCATCAAAAGTTTTACCAAGTGATGCAGCAATCTGCTGAAATTTCTGCGAATTAACAGTGCTTATTGTATAAAGCACTATAAAAAATATCATAAGCAGCGTTATCATGTCAGAATAAGTAAGCAACCATCTTTCACTGTTTTCCTTTTTCCCTTCATCTTCCTCATGCCTTATCATCAGCAATTTCACCTTTCACACTTTGTTCTTTTGCTTTAGCAACTGATTCCCTTTCAACTACAAATGTCAGCAATTTCTTCTCCACGATCTTAGGATTCTCGCCAGCTTGCAGTGAAAGGCTGCCTTCTAAGATTATCTCCTTTTCCGTCTTTTTGATCTGCGCTTTATTTTTAAGCTTATTACCTATAGGCAGCCATACAAGGTTGGCCATGCTTACACCATAAAGTGTAGCTATAAAAGCAACAGCTATTGAAGGCCCCAACTTGTCTGGTTCACTGAGATTTCCCAAGACGTGAACAAGTCCCATAACCGTACCTATGATACCCATTGTTGGAGAGTATCCTCCAGCAGCCTCAAAGATGCTGGCTTCTCTTTTCAGCTCTTTATCTTCTATGTATATCCTATTTTCCATAGTAGTCCTTATAAGCTCAATATCCGCACCATCTATGACAAGCTCAATACAGTCTTTTAAAATAGGATCGTAGTTTTTAATTTCATCTGACTGCAACTCCTGTTCAAGGCTTAAAAGCCCTTCGCTTCTGGCTTTTTGAGCGAGATATACAAAATACTTGATTATGTCACCGTATTTGTTACCTTCTTCTTTAAAAGCCTTCCCAATCAATTTCGGAAGCTTCAACATATCTTTCATCGAAAAAGAGGTCATAGTAGCACCTATCGTTCCACCTAAAACTATAAGTGCTGCCGATACACCTATTAAAGATGCAACACTTCCACCCTCCATGACAAATGCTAAGATGAGAGAGCCAAACCCTAACAAAATCCCCAATAACGTCGAAAAATCCATACACATTCACCTCGTTAATTTTGACATATATAATATCGGCAACAAAACCATAAAAATTAAATATCAATTTCACTTTAAATAGGACATAATCTTTGATATATTATATTATAACAGGAGGAGTATTAAATGGCTATAATTTCAGCAAATAACGTAAATTTATCATACGGAATAAATAGCATATTACAAAATATATCTTTCATTGTAAATGAAGGCGATAAAATCGGTGTTGTAGGAGATAATGGAGCTGGAAAATCAACTTTATTTAAACTTATAGTAAAAGATCTTCAGCCTGACATCGGAAACATATCAATGCCACTAATAAGCGTAGGATATCTTGAGCAAAACGCCTATATAATAAGCAACAAGTCTATTTACGATGAAGTCAAGACAGTTTTTCAAGACATTGAAAATCTTGAAAATGAAATAAAGAAGCTGGAAAAATTGATAGCAGATACAAAAGATGAACCGAAACTAAACAAGCTTCTTGACGAATATTCAAAGTTGACAGATGAGTACAATAAAAAAGAAGGTTATTCAGTCGACAGCAAAGTTCGAGGCGTGCTTATAGGATTAGGCTTTAGCCAAGAAGAATTTGATAAACCTGTTTCTACCTTAAGCGGTGGTCAAAAGACAAGGCTTATGCTGGCAAAGGCGCTTTTAAAAGATCCTGACCTTCTTCTTTTAGACGAGCCTACAAATCATCTTGATATACCTTCCATAGAGTGGCTTGAGCAGTATTTGAGATTTTTTAGAGGAACTGTAATGGTCATATCACATGACAGATTTTTTCTCGACAGAATCGCAACTCGAATATTTGAAATAGAAAATAAGACATTGAAATCCTACGATGGAAATTACACAGAGTACGTAAAGAAAAAGAATGAAGAAATAAGCATAATAATGAAGGCTTATGAAGAGCAGCAAAAGGAAATCAAGAGAATACAAGAAATGATAATGATACAGAAAAATCGCCGCCGCGAAAAATCAGTGAAAATGGCTGAAAGCAAACAAAAACTTCTGGACAAGATGGAAAAAATAGATAAGCCTTCTATAAACAATGAAACAATTAAGCTTTCATTTGATTTTATAGAAAAAAGCGGAAATGATGTTTTAAAGGTGTCTGACCTCTCATTGTCTTTCGATAAACCTGTATTTCACAATATAAGCTTTGAAGTCTACAAAGGAGACAGAATAGCTATCTTAGGACCTAATGGCGTAGGAAAAACTTCTCTCCTTAAAACCATAGTAGGCGAGATTGCAAATTACGAAGGAAGCATAAGCTTAGGTACAAATGTATCAATAGGCTATTATCAACAGGAGTTTTCAAATCTAAACGATGAGAAAACAATAATCGACGAAATATGGGATGAAAATCCTTATCTGACTCAAACAGAAGTAAGGACTATGCTGGGCTCTTTTTTGTTCAGCGGCGATGATGTGTTTAAACAAATAGGCAAGTTAAGTGGCGGCGAAAAAGCAAGAGTTTCCCTTTTAAAGCTTATCCTTTCAAAAGCCAACTTTCTACTTTTAGACGAGCCTACAAACCACCTCGATCTGAAGTCAAAAGAAGTTTTGGAAAAGGCATTGTTAGATTTTGGTGGCACACTTCTATTCGTGTCACATGACAGGTACTTTATAGACAAAATGGCCACAAAAGTATTGGAAATGTCCAGCGATTCTATCAACGAATACTATGGGAATTATTCGTACTACGTAGAAAAAAGAAATGAAAATAATACAAAAGAAGATGAAGAGGAAAAAAAGACAAAGACACAGCTTAAGAACGAAAAAATGCGAGAAAAGCTAAAGCAGAAAGAAGCCAAAAAGCAAAGGGAATACATGGTACGTATAGAAAACGAGATAATAGAAACTGAAGATGCCATAAAAGAATTGGAAGAAAAAATGTGCAATCCCGATATATACAAAACTGGAGAAATCGTCGATACACAATCAAAATACAATATGCTAAAAGAAAAATTAGAAAAACTGTATGAAGAATGGGAAATTTTAAGCGGGTAGATTATGCCCGCTTTAATATTGCTTCTTCAAATCGATGACGTTTATGTAATCGCCATTGCCCATATATGCTTTAAGGTTGTGCTTCAATATCTGCACTGCCCTTTCCATGTACCGAGGCGATATGCCAGCCGTATGTGGTGTGATTATCACATTTTCCATGTCCCACAGAGGACTATCTTTTGTAAGTGGTTCATTTTCAAATACATCCAACGCAGCGCCCCTTATGGTTTTTTGCCTTAACGCATCAATGAGGGATACCTCATCGACAACGCTTCCTCTACCGATGTTTATAAATACGCTATCGCTTTTCATGCTTTTAAAAAACTCAGCATCTAAAAGATGGTATGTATCATCAGTCAAAGGCAGCGCACATATTACGTAATCAGCATTTGAAACTGCAGATATCATATTTTCATCTGTGTACATCTCATCTATAAATGGACTTATCTTGCCTGATTTTCTTACTCCTACGGTTTTCATTCCAAATTCCCGTGCAATCCTTGTTATTTCTTCTCCAATGCTTCCGACGCCAAGTATGCAAACAGTCTTCCCGTACAATTCAGAAACCCTTACAGATTTGTCCCATTCTTTATTGATTTGCTTTCTTATGAAGTAATTTAATCCTCTTTCAAATAAAAGCATGTATCCTACAACTTGCTCGGATATCTGATACTTGTGAACACCTTTTGAATTGGTCAAGATGATGTTCCTCTGTTTTAGTAATTCAAACGGCATCGCATCAGCACCAGCACTCAATAGGTGAATCCACCTGAGGCTTTTAGCACTGTCTATCAATTCTTTTTGAGCATCTCCATCAAAGCAAACCAGCACTTCCACATCTTCAATATATTTGGAAATGTCCTCTACATCGCCTTTGCTTATTACATTAAAATTTGGCGCAATGTTTTGTATCTCCTCAATATACTTTTTGCCTACCTTTGAAAGAAAAAGCATGTTATTCATAATAGAAAGCCCCTTTCTTTTTTCCATTTGATTACATAATATCCAAACTATTAAAGTTAATCACAGTATCCACAAAGTTATCCACAGACATATTACAGCATTAAAGCAGATTTAAAGACAATTTTCCACAATATACACAGATTTTTCGCCAACAATCAAAAAAGTTTTAAGTACGGGACAGCGTTTAAGTCTAATCCTGAAACTTTTCCGCGAATAAAGTCAAAATACCCCGCACTTGCTATCATAGCACCATTATCTGTGCAGTACACTTGTTTTGGAAAATGAATCACAAACCCTTCTTCATCAGCCAGTTTTTTTAATCTTTCTCGAAGAAGGCTGTTAGAGGCCACACCACCTGCTATGGATATTTTTTTTATATTTTTAAACTTAGCAGCCTCAATAAGCTTTGATGACAAAACATCGACTACATTCATCTGAAAGCTGGCAGCATAGTCTGCCACATTTATCTCAATGCCATTTTGCCTTTCTTTGTGCAGTTGATTTATGACTGCTGTCTTCAATCCGCTAAAGCTAAAATCAAAATTGTCCTTTTCCATAAAAGACTTTGGAAAGTTATACCGATATGGATCACCGCTTTTTGAGATCTCATCTATTTTAGGACCGCCAGGATAGCCAAGACCTAATGCTCTTGCCACCTTGTCAAATGCTTCTCCTGCAGCATCATCCATCGTTCTACCGAGAACCTCATACTGTCCATAGTCTTTTACAAAGACGATGTGGCTATGTCCACCTGATGCTATAAGACAAATAAATGGCGGTTCAAAATCGCTGTCAAGGTAATTTGCAGATATATGCCCTTCAATATGGTTTACGCCAACAAATGGTACGGCTTTCCCGTACGCCAACGCCTTTCCGTACGAAAGTCCTACCAGCAACGCACCTACAAGTCCCGGACCGTATGTAGCAGCGACAACATCAATGTCATCAAGCGTCACATCAGCTTTAAAAAGAGCCTCTTTCACCACATTTCCTATAGCTTCAATGTGGTTTCTGGATGCTATCTCAGGGACAACACCACCAAATTCCTTGTGTATATTTATCTGGGAATATATGACATTAGACATCACAATTTTACCGTCTTTTACAACACTTGCCGATGTCTCGTCGCAGGATGTTTCAATTCCTAATACAATCGTGTTTTCCCTCATACAATCTCTCCTTACATATCGTATTTCCACATTATCACTGCATCTTCATTGTTGTCCTGATAGTACCCTCTTCTTTTGCCAACAGGTTTAAACCCGTATTTTTTATAAAGCGATTGTGCTACAAGGTTAGATTCTCTCACTTCCAGCGTCATAGACGTTATGCCTTTATTTTTAGCAAGTTCAATCAAACCTTCAACGATGGCAGAACCTACACCTTGCCCTCGAAAGTCCGGATGAACTGCAATGTTGGTTATGTGTCCTTCATCAACAACCACCCAAAAACCACCATATCCAGCTATCTGGCCGTCTACCTCAGCAACAATATAATGTGCACAACTATTTTTCGTAACTTCCATCACAAATGATTCAAAAGACCATGGCACAGAAAAGCTTAAATACTCAATTTCCATGACTTTATCTATATCGCTTTTTACCATAGGGCGAATCTTTATATCCATAAAACCCTCCAAAAGATCATTTAGAATTTTCCAACGGTGCAGGCTTTCTAACATAATACGGTTTAAAATCAAGATATGTGCATATCTCTCCATTTGATATTTTTTTAAGTGCCATCATACCAACCGATGACGCCCTTGATATGTTGTTAATCGGCGATGCAAATATAGCATCAGGCAATGCACTCTTTAATGTGTCTTTATATGGCAAAATACCATCTCCGACGAATAAAACTTCCTCACTGTATCCCTTTACTATGTCTATAACTACACCTAATTCTTCCAGCGACACATCTTTTAGCCTACTTATCTCACTACCACCTTTATAAAAAGCTGTATAGACGTTTCCTCTTAACGCGTCAATTATAGGGCAGATAATTCCTTTAAATTCTCCTACGTTATAGGCAAGGGCATCTAAGGATGATACACCAACAATTGGCACATCAAGAGATTGAGCCAACCCCTTAGCAGTAGCAGCACCTATCCTTAATCCTGTAAAAGATCCCGGTCCTTCACATACAGCTATATGAGTTATCTCCTCTTTTTTTGTCTCTGCCATTTTTAAAAGTTCATCAATCATCGGCATCAATATGACAGAATGTCTCAAATGATTTATGGAAAATTCACCTATTAAGCCACTTTCATCAACTAAAGCAACAGTAGCTGTCTTTGACGATGAATCTATTGCAAGTACTTTCATCACTTCATCTCCTTAATCACTTCATCGTATTTTGCACCATGTGATTCTATCTCTATTATCCTCTCATCAAAAGAATCACCCATGGAAATATGTATAAATATATTTTCCTCCGGGATAAGAGGCATTATCTTTTCAGGCCACTCGATGACACAAACACCGTCGCTGTAAAAATACTCCTCATATCCTATATCGTATAATTCCATGTAGTCGTCAATCTTGTACACGTCAAAATGGTAAAGGGGAATTTCACCCATATGCTCATTTACAATCATAAATGTAGGGCTTGTGACATAGTCGTATATACCCATACCTTTAGCAATGCCTTTTGTCAAAACTGTCTTGCCTACACCTAAATCTCCAGATATAAGTACGATACTTCCTCTTGTTAGTAAACCACCTAACTTAAACCCTATCTTTTCTGTTTCATCAGAGCTTTTTGTCCTAAAAGATACTTTCATACGCAACACCACCGTGAAATTTATACAAATATTATATACCAAGTATACCATAAAACAAACGCTTAATGGCTGAATAAAAAAGCACACAAAAAAATAACGGAACACTGTCCGTTATTTTAAATAACTACATCTTCAACATTGGAGATAATTTCTTGTAAATGAGGAATGTAATTAGTGATATTACAAAGCCTTTCAAGATGTTGAATGGGAAAATACCGTACGCTATCAATGTCTTCAAATCAACTATATGGCTATTTACCGCCTTTCCCATTCCAACAATGGCACTTAATGGCCAACCCATTATCTTTTGGTATAGTGGCAAAAATACATAGTAGTTTAATACTGATCCCGCAACAGCCATGACAATAGTTCCTAAAATCATGGCAAATAATGCCGACTTTTTAGATTTGTTTCTCATATAGATTATACCAACCGTAAATACGTAAATAGAGCCTACAACGAAATTTGCCACTTCTCCTATACCTGCAGATTGACTAACTGGAAGATGTATCACATTCTTTACTATCTCCACAAATATGCCGTATACAGGCCCTAACGCAAATGCTGCTAAAAGAGGTGGTATATCGCTAAAATCAAATTTTAAAAAGCCTGGAAATAGTGGCAATTGAAATTCTAAGTACATCAGTACAAATGCTATTGCGGAAAGCAACCCTACAGTCACAATCACTTTTGTCTTGCTGTGTTCCATAAATGACACCTCCAAATTTAAAAATCCCGAAGAAACATCTTCAGGATAAAAGCAACAAAAATAAATCTTCTTCCATCCAGACTGTACTGTCGGCCTTGGAATCTCACCAAGTCCACCGCATCTGCGGGTCGCGGGCTCGCTTACGCTTACCGCCGGTCGGGAATTTCACCCTGCCCTGAAGATATTCTCCACTGGTTTATTCAATTCTAAATACTATAATGTCACAAATATATCAATTTGTCAAGTATTTTTTAATCGTCAACCACAACAGTGCCTGTATTCCCTGATAAAGCATCATGTGCTTTTTCTAAAGACGTAATTATGGCTCGCCTTCCCTTTCTTGACCTGGCAAACCTTATTGCAGCCTTGACTTTCGGCATCATTGAACCTTCTGCAAAATGGCCTTCATTTAAATACCTCTCTATATCATAGCTTGAAATTACATCGAGAGGCTTTTCATCAGGCTTTTTGTAGTTGATGTACGCTTTTTCTACAGCGGTTAAAATCAATAAAATATCTGCATCTAAATCTTCTGCCAATTTTTCAGATGCCAAATCTTTATCTATCACTGCCGCCACACCTTTTAAGCTGCCATTTTCCCTTACTACAGGTATTCCTCCACCACCTGCCGTTATTACAACGACACCGTTTCTCTCCAAAAGCTTTATTGTGTTTAATTCAACTATCTCTTTAGGCTCTGGTGATGCTACGACTCTCCTATATCCTCTTCCACTGTCCTCTACCATCTGATATCCTTTTTCCTTTTCCAATAGCTCCGCATCTTCCTTAGAGTAAAACGGCCCTATTGGCTTTGTAGGATGTGAAAATGCAGCATCATCTTTATCTACAACAACTTGTGTAACGATTGTTGCAACATCCTTTTGTATGTTTTTCTCTTTGAAAACCTCACCTAAACATTGCTGAATCATATAGCCTATCATTCCCTGACTTTCCGCACCACATACATCAAAAGGCATGGCTGGTATTATGTTAGACGCTGTCTCATTCTGTATTACGATGTTTCCTACTTGTGGCCCATTTCCATGTGTCACAATGACAGAATAGCCTTCTTTTATGATGTCTGCAATATACGACGCCGTCTTTCTAACTGTATTCAATTGTGATTCGGCTGTTGGCACCATGTCCTTGTCTTGCAGTGCATTTCCCCCAAGCGCAATTACTACTTTCCCTTTCATCGTATCCTCCTACTTACGCAAATAATGACATTCTACATTATATCATTTTATTAGCGATTTGAACAGTATGTGAAAAAGCCAAGGCAATTTGCCTTGACTTTTTTAAAGAATCGTCGCTATCATGACAGCCTTAATTGTATGCTTTCTGTTTTCGGCCTCGTCCCACACCCTCGACTGCTTTCCTTCAATTACTTCGTATGTGACTTCCTGACCTTTTACAGCAGGCAAACAGTGCAAAAATATCGTGTCAGACCTCTTTGTCTTTTTCATAAGCTCATCGTTCACTTGGAATGGCCTTAAAAGCATTTCTCTCTCTTTTTGTTTTGATTCTTCTCCCATAGATGCCCATACATCTGTGTAAATTGCATGTGCACCTTCTAAGCCTTCACCAGGTACATCCGTCAGAGTAAATGTCCCGCCATTTTCAGCAGCCATTTCTTTAATCTCATTTATGTAGTCCTCTTGAGGCCAAAGCTCTTTTGGTGAATTAATCACGTAGTCCATACCCATTTTGGCACAGCCAATAGCCAACGTGTTTGCCATGTTGTTCCTTCCATCGCCGACAAACACCAATTTTGTGCCTTTTAAATGTCCAAACTCCTCTTCTATCGTCATTAAATCAGCTAAAACCTGTGTAGGATGGTATTCGTCTGTAAGTCCATTGTATACAGGGACGCCAGAATACTTTACAAGTGCTTCCACAGTACTTTGGCTGTATCCTCTAAATTCAATGGCATCAAACATCCTGCCGAGAACCCTTGCAGTGTCTTCTATAGATTCTTTCGCCCCAAGCTGAATATCATCTGTCGACAAGAAGACAGGGTGTCCTCCTTCCTCACCAAAAGCTGTCTCAAATGCACATCTCGTCCTTGTTGAGCGCTTTTCAAATATCAACGCGATTGTCTTTCCTAAAAACCTTTGATGGACTATTCCTGCCTTTCTTTCTGCTTTAACCTGCTTTGAAATGTCCAGAAGATACCTTATCTCCTGTGGTGTATAGTCTTTTAAAGATAGTAAACTCCTGCCTTTTAAATTAAATCCCATTTACTTTCCTCCTATCACAAATTGTATTTATGATTGAAATACTAATTGTCCGTTTACGAACACATATTTTGTTTTGGTCTTTATCTCAATTGGACTTCCATCAAATACAGCTATATCTGCGTCTTTCCCTTTTTCAATGCTGCCAACCCTGTCATCTATGCCGACAATCTTAGCTGGATTTATAGTAATAGCTTTTAATGCCTCCATCTCATCCATACCTTCTCTTACTGCAAGCCCTGCACAAATCGGAAGGTAATTAAGCGGAATGACAGGATGGTCTGTCATGATGGCTACATCCAACCCTGCTTTTGATAAAATCCCTGGCGTCTTAAAGGTAAGATTCGAAAGCTCCACTTTTGATCTTTCAGAAAGTGAAGGACCAACGATGACTTTTGCATTTTCCTCAACAAGGTAATCAGCAATAAGATGACCTTCAGTGCAGTGATCAAGTGTTATATCAACGTTAAATTCCTTCGCTATCCTTAAAGCAGTAAAGATGTCATCTGCCCTATGTGCATGCGCCTTCAAAGGTATCTCTCTTTTTAATACTTTAACTAATGCCTCAAGGCCCAGATCTCTTGCCGGCTTTTTCTCATCATCAGAAGGATCTTTTTCCATGTCCTCCATGTACTCTTGAGCCTTTATAAGTTCCTGTCTAAGCAGTGCAGCAATGCCCATTCTGGTCATAGGCATCTTGTGCTGTTCATTGTAAACAGATTTCGGATTCTCTCCAAAAGCCACTTTAACTGCAACAGGTTCTTTTATTATCATGTCGTCGATGCGTCTACCATAAGTCTTGATGGCTACAAATTGTCCACCTATGACATTAGCACTGCCAGGGCCTGTAACAGCCGTAGTCACGCCTGCCTCGTACGCTTCTTGAAAATACTTATCCATAGGGTTTATGCCGTCAATAGCCCTCAACTGTGGTGTAATAGGATCTGTCTCCTCATTTCCATCTGCCCCTTCAAATCCTACGGCATTTTCCCACATGCCTAAGTGACAATGAGCATCTATCATGCCTGGCATAACTGTTAAACCAGATACATCTATGATTTCCGCATTAAGCGGTGCTATTATTTCCTCACCTACATCTAATATCTTTCCATCGCCTATAAGTACATCAGCCTTTTCATAATTTTTCCCTGCCATAGTCAATACTTTGCCGCCTTTTAAAAGATACACCGTAAAACCCCCCGTCTAAAATTTTTTCAAATGAAAAGAACCTAAAAGATATTATACTACACTGATAAAATTTGTAAACAGAGTAGGAAGTTTAATTTATCTTTTTGATTATCTTGTCTTTATTTAAAAATCCGATGACAAACAAAAGAACCGCTATCGCTGAAACAACAGCAGAAACCACGTAGTTTTTATGCTCAATGTTCGAACCAATATATGAGGAAATAACTATTCCAGGAAGCCGAGCTAAAGCCGTTATGAGAAAATAGTTTACAAATTTAACTGGTGTTAATCCTGCCACATAAGACAAAGCATCTTTTGGAAGGCCAGGCATCAAAAACACAATGAAAAGTCCCAATTCTCCTTTTTTGTTGTTTATGATGTAGTCAAATTTTTTTAGCTTATCCTCTGATATCATACCCCTCACAAACTCATATCCCAAAAGCCTTGCTATGGCAAAGCACAAAACAGAGCCAATGGTTATGCCAATCAAAGAGTAAAGAGAACCTAAAACAGCACCATAAAGGTATCCACCAGCTACCTGCACCACTTCGCCGGGTATTATAAATATTACAACCTGCAGCACCTGTATAAGTATAAACACCAACACGCCTTTTGCACCGAAGCCCAAAATCCAATTCTCGAACTTTGCAGGGTCTTTTAAAAGGTATGTAAGGTAATCACCATACCGAAATAGTACCCAAAAAAACAAAAATACAAAAGCACCTATTAATAAACTATTTATAAAAAGTTTATTTTTGTTTTGCCTCATCTATTTTCCTCCTAAAGATCTCTAAACCTGCTTTCATCGCAAGGCATCGAAGATTTTACGCTGTATACCTTCATTTCAGGATACCTTAAAGCAGAAAGCTTCCCTCCAAATACACACCCTGTATCTATGTTAACCGTATTATTCAAAAACCTCGGCTCTTTCACAGGCGTATGGCCGTACACGACAATCGGTTTGCCTTTATAGTCCTTTGCCCAGTCAAGCCTTACTGGCGTGCCATCTGGATTTTTTTCACCTGTTATATCTCCATATAAGACAAATTGCCTTACGTATTTTCCGTAAAAGCCTATGTATTTTTCCTTAATTCCCGCATGTGCCACAACAAGCTTGCCACCGTCTAAAACAAGGTACATTGGAGCCGTTTCATAAAGCTCTTTAAAATGTGAAGCGACAATTCTCTTTTGCTTCTCGCTTAAGCCATTTAGCTCATCTATCGTTGTCTCCAATCCATGTATGATTTTTACATTGTGTCCTAAAAGATAGCGGTAAAGCTTGTTGCAGTGATTACCAGGGGTGTAAAGGGCTTTTTTAGCTTTAACATTCCTGTACACAAGCTCAATGACATCTACAGAATTAGGTCCTCTATCTGTAATATCGCCTAAAAACACAAGCTTTCTATCATCTTTATGAAAATATACGCCATCTTTTAATGTATAGCCCAGTAAATCTATTAATTCTGTAAGCTCTTTATAGCAGCCGTGAACATCGCCGATAACATCATAAGCTGTCAATATAAAACCTCCACTTATTCATATCATACATATATTATTTCATTGAAAGTGATATTCTATTTCTTTCTACGTCAACATCAATTACTCTTACCTTCACTACATCACCTACAGACACCACATCCAAAGGATGATTTACGTACTTTTGAGACATCTCGGATATGTGAACGAGCCCATCTGTATGAACACCTATATCTACAAAGCACCCAAAGTCAACGACGTTTCTCACAGTTCCCATCAATTCCATCCCTACTTTAAGCTCCTCGATGGTCATTACATCCGACCTTAGAATTGGCTTCGGAAGGTCTTCTCGAGGATCTCTGCCAGGCTTTTTCAATTCATTTACAATATCATTAAGCGTAGGAAGTCCTATGTCGTATTCTTGTGATAACTTCAAAAGTCCATACTCCTCAAGTTTGTAAGCAAAATCCCTCAAGCTTTTCGCGTCTAACTTATCCTTAACATATCCAAACTTCAAAAGAAGTTTTTCCAATACCTCATAACGCTCTGGATGTACACCTGTAGAGTCGAATATGTCGTCACCATTTAATATCCTTAAAAAGCCTGCACATTGCGTAAAAGTCCCTTCACCTAACCTTTTAACTTTTTTCAGCTCATTTCTGTTTCTAAACTTGCCAACCGTATTTCGATACTCAACTATGTTTTTCGCTATGGTCCCATTTATACCTGCTACGTACTTTAAAAGCGATACAGATGCAGTGTTTAAGTCAACTCCTACGCTATTTACACAATCTTCAACAACACCATTTAAAGCTTCACCCAGCATCTTCTGGTTTACATCGTGTTGGTACTGCCCTACTCCAATAGACTTAGGATCGATCTTTACAAGCTCAGCTAAAGGATCCTGAAGCCTTCGCGCCATCGATATAGCACCTCTTAAGCTTACATTTACGTCAGGAAATTCCTCTGTCCCTATCTCTGACGCCGAGTACACCGATGCACCAGCTTCATTTACTATGACGTACTTCAAATCTCTGCCCATCTCTTTGATTAGATCTGCTATAAAAAGTTCACTCTCTCTTGATGCAGTTCCATTTCCCAATGAAATAAGACCAACATTGTACTTCTCTATCAAGTCTTTCAAAACCACTTTTGCTCCATCTACATCATTTTGAGGTGGCGTAGGGTAGACAGTGGCAGTATCTAAAAGTTTTCCTGTTTCGTCTACAACGGCAATCTTGCACCCTGTCCTGTATGCTGGGTCAAAACCCATCACAACATATCCTTTAACAGGCGGCTCTAAAAGTAGGCTTTTTAAGTTCATCTTAAACACTTTTATAGCTTTATCTTCCGCAAATTCAGTAAGTTTATTTCTTATTTCCCTCTCTATAGATGGCCTAATAAGCCTTTTGTATGAATCAACTATTGCACTTACATGATACTCTTTAAAAATCGATTGATTATTTACATTTTCTGTAATTAATCTATTCACTATCTTTTCATCGTCTACGTCTATCTTGACAGAAATATACCCTTCTCTCTCAGCTCTGTTAATAGCTAAAATCCTGTGAGGAGGTATCTTTCTAATTGACTCTCTGTAGCTGTAGTACATCTCATAAGGAGATTTTTCATCTTTAAGCTTTTCTGTAACAATACTGCCATCTTCCCAAATGGTATCTCTTATGTACTTTCTCGTATCTGCATCATCAGATATGTCCTCTGCCACTATGTCCATAGCGCCTTGATAAGCTTCTTCCAAAGTTGCCACATTGTCATTTAAAAACTTCGAGGCATAATCATCTGGATTTCCTTCTTTGATATTGCCTTCAGATATTAACTTAGACAGATCTTCAAGCCCTTTTTCTTTCGCTACAGTTGCCCTTGTCCTTCTTTTCGGTCTATAAGGCCTGTAAATATCATCTATTTCCTGCAGTGTCTTGCTGTTTTCTATCCTCTCTTTTATTTCATCCGTAAGCTTCCCCTGTTCATCAATCAAGCGAATCGTATAGGCTTTTTTCTCCTCTAAATTCCTTAGGTACAAAAGCCTGTCATAAAAATTTCTCAAAACTTCATCTGACAGGCTTCCTGTCGCTTCTTTCCTGTACCTTGCAATAAATGGTATAGTATTCCCATCGTCAATGAGTTTGATGGTATTCAGTACCTGAAAATCTTTCAATCCAAATTCCTGCTTAAGTGCTAATGCAATCTTATCCATAAAACCTTCCCTTCATTTTTAAAATTTAAAATAAGGGATATCCCGCCGATATCCCTTTATGACACCTTCTGCTTTAAATATGCGTTGATAAAGTCGTCTATCTCCCCATCCATAACAGCATTTACATTGCCAACCTCAAAATTTGTCCTATGGTCTTTTACCAGCGTATAAGGCTGAAATACGTACGACCTTATCTGATTTCCCCAACCTGCTTCCTTGTGCTCTCCTTTTAAGTCCTCTATCTTTTCCTTCTGCTCTTTTATCATCATATCCATCAGTTTTGCCTTAAGCATCTTCATTGCAGTCTCTCTGTTTTGCATTTGTGACCTTTCTGTCTGGCATTGCACGATAATACCCGTAGGTATATGAGTTATCCTAATAGCCGATTCTGTCTTATTGACGTGCTGACCGCCTGCACCAGATGACCTGTAGGTATCTATCTTCAAATCCTCAGGCCTTATATCCACCTTAATGTCATCATCTATCTCCGGCAAAACTTCAACAAGCGCAAATGAAGTGTGTCTTCTTCCAGCCGCGTCAAACGGGGAAATCCTGACTAACCTATGAACACCTGCTTCGCTTTTAAGATATCCATACGCGAAAGGACCTTTTACCATAATTGTCACGCTTTTTACACCGGCATCATCACCAGGCAAATAGTCTACCGTCTCCACATCGTAATTTTTAGATGATGCCCACCTCATATACATCCGCAAAAGCATCTCGGTCCAATCTTGCGCTTCTGTACCGCCTGCACCTGCGTGTATAGAAAGGATTGCATTGTTTTTATCGTAAGGCCCACTTAACAGTGTCTTTATCTTCATGTCGTTTATCTTTTTGGAAAGAGCTTTGTACTCCTCGTGGACTTCTTGTGAAAGGGATTCATCCCCTTCCTCCAATCCCAATTCAATAAGCGCATTTAGATCTTCCCACTGTTTTTCCAATGCTTCATATTCTGAAATAATTTCTTTTAAATCTTTCTGCTTTTTCGAAAACTCTTGAGACTTTTCTAAATCATTCCAAAAATCAGGCTCCGACATCTTTTTGTCAATCTCTGCTACTTCCCTTTTCAATCCTTCGATGTCAAAGAGAAGCCCCCATTTCTTTTATAGTATCTATCATATTCAAAACTTCTGTCTTGTAATCTGCTAACACTCAATCATCTCCTTCAAAAATCTTTATTGATTTGCTCCACAGCATTTCTTGTACTTCTTGCCACTGCCACATGGGCATGGATCGTTTCTTCCAACTTTTTTCTTCTTGACTACAGGCTTTTTCGGTTCATCCCCACCTTGATTTGTAGCAATAGGCTTAGCCACCTGCTCTCTATGTGGCATATTGTCATTTCTTATCTCTATATGGTACAGGAATCTCACAGTATCCTCCTGAATAGAGTTTACAAGATCTTCAAACATCTCATATCCTATTTTCTTGTACTCTATGACAGGATCTACTTGTCCGTAAGCTCTCAATCCTATGCCTTGACGAAGCTGATCCATCTCATCGATGTGATCCATCCACCTCGTATCCACAACTTTTAAGAGGACTATCCTCTCTATCTCTCTCATCTGTGGACCTATCTGCTGCTCTTTTTTCTCATACTGCCTTACAGCTTCTTCATATATTATATCTGTAAGCATTTCCTTATCGAGCCTACCAAAATCCACATCTATTACTACGCTGTCTTTTTCCAAAAATAGATCGTAAAGATGATTCAATAATCCCTCTATATCCCACTCTTCAGGGTATTTGCTGCCTGCAGTGTAGATTTCAACATTCCTTCGTATGATATCTTTTACCATATCAAGGATGTACTGCCTTAAGTCTTCTCCTTCTAATACCTTTCTTCTCTCTTTGTATATTATTTCCCTCTGCTTATTCATCACATCATCGTACTCAAGGACACTTTTCCTTACATCGAAGTTTATGCCTTCCACTTTCTTCTGTGCTTGTTCTATCTGTTTTGTCAATATTTTATGCTCGATAGGCTGATCATCTTCTATGCCCAATGTGTTCATCATATTTTTTATTCTCTCAGAGCCAAAAAGCCTCATAAGCTCATCTTCGAGAGAAATGTAGAATCGAGACTCTCCAGGATCGCCTTGACGTCCAGAACGTCCTCTTAATTGATTGTCTATTCTTCTGGACTCGTGCCTTTCCGTACCGATTATATATAGTCCACCCAGCTTAACAACTTCTTCATGCTCTTTTTCAGTTTCCTTCTTTATCTCATTTAAAAGCTCCTGATATCTCTCTCTGGCCTTTATAAGCTCTTCGCTGTGCAATGGCCCATACCCAGATGCTTCATTTATGACATCTGGAGAATAGCCCTCTTCAATCATCTTTTTCTTCGCCAAAAATTCAGGATTACCGCCTAAAATGATATCAGTACCACGTCCAGCCATGTTTGTAGCTATTGTAACAGCGCCTTTTCGTCCTGCTTGTGCTATTATCTCTGCTTCTTTTTCGTGGTATTTCGCATTTAATACCTGATGCTTTATGCCCAATTTCTTAAGCATATTGCTTAATTTCTCAGACTTTTCAATGGTAATAGTACCAACAAGTACAGGCTGTCCCTTTTTATGATGTTCAACTATATCCTCAACGACAGCCTTAAATTTAGCTTCTTCCGTCTTGTATATGACATCTGGATGATCTATCCTTATCATCTCTTTATTGGTAGGTATTACCACGACATCAAGACCATATATAGCTCTAAACTCCTGCTCTTCTGTAAGAGCAGTACCTGTCATACCTGCCAGTTTATCGTACATCCTGAAGTAATTTTGGAAAGTTATCGTGGCAAGAGTTTTGCTTTCTCTTTCGACTTTCACGCCCTCTTTGGCTTCTATTGCCTGATGCAGACCTTCGCTGTACCTTCTGCCAAACATAAGCCTTCCAGTAAACTCATCTACTATTATGACTTCTCCGTCTTTTACGACGTAGTCCTTATCCCTTTTCATTATGGCATGTGCTTTTAAGGCCTGATTTATACCGTGGGAAATCTCTATATTTTCAAGATCTGCAAGATTATCCAAATTAAAAAACTTCTCCGCTTTTTCAACACCTTTTTCAGTCAAACTTACTGCTCTCGCTTTTTCATCTATAGTATAATCTTCTTCATTTTTTAAAGTTCTTACAAAGGCATCGGCTCTTTTATATAAATCTGTGGATTTTTCGCCAACACCAGAAATAATAAGGGGTGTTCTGGCTTCATCTATCAATATGCTGTCGACTTCGTCCACGATTGCATAATTTAGATGTCTTTGTACCATTTCCTCTTTATATATGACCATATTGTCTCTTAAGTAGTCAAAACCAAACTCATTGTTTGTACCGTAAGTTATATCAGCAGCATAAGCTTTCTTTCTCTCCTCTGAGTCCATGTCGTGAAGGATAACACCAACACTCAAACCCAGAAATTCGTATATTTTACCCATCCAGTCACGATCCCTTTTAGCAAGATAGTCGTTGACTGTGACGATGTGAACTCCTTTACCTTCCAAGGCATTCAAATAGGCAGGTAATGTTGCAACAAGCGTCTTTCCTTCACCAGTCTTCATCTCAGCTATTCTGCCTTGATGTAGTACAATACCGCCTATTATTTGCACTCTAAAATGCTTCATCTTAAGCGTACGCCATGCAGCCTCTCTAACGACTGCAAAAGCTTCCGGCAATATATCGTCAAGTGTTTCTCCATTTTTCAGTCTGTCCTTAAATTCTTGAGTCTTGCCTCTTAGCTCATCATCTGAAAGCTTTGACATCTCTTCCTCGTATGACAAAACCTCATCTGCTATAGGTTCAATTCTCTTTACTTCCCTCTCGCTGTAACTGCCAAATATCTTTTCTAAAACTCCTAACATTTACTCACCTTCTCAAGGTTATTATCATTCAAGTATATATTATAACATTATATCGTGACCATATCAAGAAAATGAAGGTATATACCAAAATGATTGATGACAAATTTTGTTAGTGATGGCTTTGTTGTCAAATTTCTTATTAAATATAAAAAGATCCATGTTATTCTAATTGTCTAACATGGATCTTTAATATCTCAATTTAGCGGATGTGCTTTTATGTATTCACCGTATTTTTTGTCTACTTTGCTTATATGGTTTATAAGCCAATCGACTAATTTCCGGTTTAAAGTGGTTACTATTGATACGCTTACTCCGTTCTTTTTAACGTCATTTTCTATTTCTTGTATGTCGCTTATAAATTTCTCGTGAAGCTTTTTATGCTGAGGTAACTCTGGGTATTTGTATTTTTCTAAAAGTTTTTCCTCATCGCCAAAATGTTTCACTGTATATTCTCTTAAAAACCCCAGTATCTCATAAACCTTGTCTTGACCTTGCTGCTTCATACACGCATCAAAAACATCATTAACCTTATTGAAAAGTTCTTTGTGTTCATCATCTATCATGTCTATACCTACAGACAATGATTGTTGCCACTTTATCACTTCAACTCCTCCTCACGAAAATTCTTGTTACATAATAATTATAATATATATTTATTCGACAAAAAATCCTTTTTCTTTAAGTTTTTTTTCGATTCTATCTAATACTTCTTTTGAATCCGCTTCTACCGTATGTAAATGAACGCCTTCTGTCAATGACGACAAAAGAGTTGCTTTAGCATTTTCCACGCTTTCCATAAATCTCTCAACATCATATCGAGATGAAATCATCAGCAATCCTCTTATTTCGCCATAGATGGGGTGTTCAACGATCACGTCTAAGACCTTTCCACCATTATCTACAATAGTATTCAGTTCTTCCTCAGTTCTATCGAAATAATGTTTGCTTGCAATTACTTTTGTGTATTTGCCTTTATCGCTTGAACCTAAAATATAGCCTTGCGGAGTAGACAATATCTTTATTCCTTCTGCTCTTAATATAGCTATGTCCTGGACAATTATCTGCCTTGTAACGCCTAAAATATCCGCCAGTCTATTGCCTTTAACAGGTCCTTCTTCAGATTTTAAAATATCTAAAATCTTACCTCTTCTTTCTGCCGAATTCATTTATCAACACCTCTTGAAGATATAAATGCACATTTATATTTTAACTCTCTTAGAGGCATTTATCATCGCATTTGAAACCATTAGAAAAATTCCCGTTGCTATAAATAAGTCTCCTACGCTGAAAGTTTTTGGAAGTGGATACGGCTTAGGCAGATAAAGAATGTCACACAAAAATTTAAGCTTTGTAGATGAAGTCATGGCTTGATGGGTTGGAATGATGTTTTTTGTGAGCTCAGGCACTAGATAGCCAATCCCAGCCGCTTTAAGAGAATTAATCGACACAGGCATCCTTCCACCATTTGCGAAAATAACTATGAAATTTAAAATAATGCCTATAGATATTATTTTCATGTATTTGTTATGTCGATTGTACCACAATCCTATAAAAAGCATCAAATAATCCAAAAAATGTATGTATGCTCTATATGTCATTATGATTGGATATTTATCCGTTAAATTAAGCACTCCGAACTCAAGTCCAAAGCCAAGTATAAAAAAAATAGGCATTTTTATATCTATGTCGGCAATGCCGCTTAGCTTTCCTCTCCTTAATAAAAAGCCGTATATAAATGAAGCGCCAAGAGAATCAAAAATCATGTTTAAAATCCTCCTTATTCTTTTCGTATGCTTTTTTGAAAAGTTTTATTATTCTTGGGCTAAACTGCGTCCCTTCACTATCAACTATTATCTTGTACGCTTCTTCTCTCGTATAGGCATTTCGGTAAGGTCTGTCAGATACAAGCGCATCAAACACGTCTGCAATAGCCAGTATCTCTGCCTCCAGCGGTATCTGCCTTCCGCTTATCCCATCGGGATATCCATTTCCATTGTACCATTCATGGTGATACCTAACCCAATACCTTACGTTTTTTAAGAAAGGCACATCTTTCAATATCTCATAACCGCTTACAGGGTGCTGTTTGATATGGTCGTATTCTTCTTTCGATAGTTTTCCTGGTTTGTTTAAGATATTTTCAACAATGCCTATTTTGCCTACGTCATGTAAAAGCGCAGCTATACGCACCATTTCAGTATGTGCCTCGCTAAATCCAGCTTCCCTGCAAAGATAAACGGCTAATTTTTCTACACTTTTAGAATGCCCTAAAGTGTATCTGTCTTTGGCCTCTAATGCCTTCGTAAGGGCATTTATAGTGTCATAATAAGACTGTTTTAACTCCATATTTAATTTAAACATATACCTTACCATGATGAGTGGCACAAAAAAGATTAAAAGCGCTATATAACCATATGCAATAAAAGAAGACGCCATCAATATACCTATAAATGCTAAAAATAAGAAATTGGTCATCATCCAGCTAAAATCTTTAGTCCAAGTCTTCAAAAAAGGTTTATTCACTAACATTGAAACTAAAATCGTCACCAATATATTATTCAGAAAATAATATACAATGGCTGCAACAATAGCTTGAAAAATGTATTTCGGATAGATAAAAACACCACTTACTCCACCTAAATATTTATAAACTAAACTGGCAACAAAAACACTAATTGATATTTGAGAAATGTTAAATAAAGTCTTATAATACGGTCTGTTTAAAATTGTCCTTATATTCTTATTCTCATCAACTGCTATCTGTAAAATCATACCCAATATTGCTACTATAATAGCATTTGGAAAACCAAGTATAATTACAGCCATTAAGTCTATAGCATATCCAACAGAAACTGCAATATCCTTATTTATATACACAGGAAGTGACTCTGTTGCAGCGGCTAGTATACCCAAAACTACCGTTTCAAATATTTTATTGTAGTTTATATTTAAAATAGAATACACTATCACTAATAAGCCTAATGTTATTACAATTGACATAAAAGTTTTTACTTTTCTATTTAACATGATAACCTCCTATAAAAACATCTACCCAAACCTCATTGCCAAGATAAGTTTGCACCACCAGCAAGTGCTAATGCCAATAAAGCAAGAAGTACTTTTATGATTGTTGCTTTTTTCATCCTGAAACCCTCCTTTACCAAAGATGCTCTCAAGCTTCTCAAGCTTCAGGCGAAACGCTACGCTTAATAAAGGTTTGGGTAAAAAATAAGCTATTTAATTATCGACTGTCGAAATGACACGCCTGTTTAAAGCGTCTAATGTTGCTTTAACAAGTGCTTCACCTTCATCTTTTTTTACAATGCTGGAGCCTACAAGAAGCTCCTCGCCTTGAGGCGTCGCGTGTGTCACTGCGACTATGGCTATACGCTTTTTGGCAAAAGAATATATATCAACATCTTCTAAAATGAGATTGTGATCATCTGGAAGTATTTTGGATACACACTCAAGTGTGGCATTTACGATTATCCTGTTTTTATTCCTCTCTGTATTTACACCTTTATATACACCTTCATACATTTCAGAACCCTTTGTAAGGACAACGGTTGCTTCTAAGTTCACTCCATTGTTGGCAAACGTTAAATTTGTAAAAGCAATCCTCTCATCGTTATAGTATCTGCCACTTGTCTCCACCTGTGCAACGCTAATTATCTTGTAGTTTACATCTACTTTAAACTCAGCCATTAAGACCGATTGAACATCTCTTGCAATCTGCTTCGCATTTCTTGATGTATCAGCTAAAACATGAATCTCCGCAATCTGACCGTTTTCAGCTATAACCCTACTTGATATTACGCTTTGTACCCTATTTATCAATTCTTCCATAGAATTGATAACTTCTTTTGTAAATTCAACCAACGTGCTCACACTCCATTTTTTCAATCAACTTTTACACATACAGGAATAATATTCTACAAAAAATTCTATTTTCCTTCTTTATCGCATAAAAAAATTGAGGGTTTTTTATAACCCTCAATTTTTCTTCACATTGTCGGCTCTATCAATCCATATTTGCCGTCTTTTCTCTTATACACAACTGTAAAATCGTCTGTCTCGGAATTCGTAAATACAAAGAAATTATGTCCTAAAAGGTTCATTTGAAGTATAGCTTCCTGTACAGACATAGGCTTCACAGCAAATCTCTTAGTCTTTACAACTTCAAACTCCGATTCGTCCTGTGCATCATTTTTTATGTAATCCTGTTGAACATCAAATCTGATTGATTCTGGTGTAAAATTATTTTTCAGTTTCGTCTTGTACTTGAGTATTTGTTTTTCAAGCTTATCAACAACATTATCTATCGAAGCGTACATATCGTCGCTAACCTCTTCAGCTCTAAATATCATCCCTCTAAAAGGTATCGTAACCTCTGCAATCTGGTTATTTTTCTGAACACTCATGACGACACGTGCTTCTGTGTCATCCGCAAAAAACTTCTCTATCTTGCTTAAACTCTTTATAGCTGCATTTCTAAGTCCATCTGTTATAGCCATGCCATTTCTACCGCTTACTGTAATCCTCATACAATACAACTCCTTTCTTTATGTCTATATTATTATAATTCTACATGAAATCTAATATTCCTGCATGAATTCCCATTAATATTTTGCGAATTTTGAAAAATATAATGATAGATGAAATAAAAACGGGTGCATCTGCACCCAGTAAAACTTACAGTATTTTGCTGAAAAATTCTTTTGTCCTTGGGCTTTTAGGATTGCTAAATAATTCTTCTGGTGAAGCTTCTTCGACTATCACTCCGTCATCTACAAAAATAACTCTATCTGCAACCTCTCTTGCGAATCCCATCTCATGAGTCACTACTATCATCGTCATGCCTTCATTGGCCAGCTCTTTCATGACATTTAAGACTTCCTTAACCATCTCCGGGTCCAGTGCAGATGTAGGCTCATCGAAAAGCATCACATCCGGCTGCATAGCCAGCGCTCTGGCAATAGCAAGCCTTTGCTTCTGGCCTCCAGACAGCTTCACAGGATATGCATCTCTTTTGTCCTCCAGACCAACTTTCTTTAACAGTCTCATTGCAATATCCTCTGCAGTCTTTTTGTCCATCTTCTTCACTTTAATAGGAGCCAGGGTTATATTGTCAATAGCCGTCATATTCGGAAATAAATTAAAGTGCTGAAAAACCATGCCGACTTTTTGGCGTATCTTATTTATATCAGCCTTTTTATCGTTAATTTTTTCTCCTTCAATGTATATGTCTCCTTTTGTCGGCTCTTCAAGAAGGTTTATGCACCTTAATATGGTGCTTTTCCCAGAACCACTTGGACCGATTATTACCAAAACTTCGCCTTTTTTTACTTCTAAGCTTACACCTTTTAAGACTTCTAAATTGCCAAATCTTTTATGGAGGTTATCAACGCGTATCACCAGTCCTTAACCTCCTTTCAAACTTGCTTAAAAGCCTTGAGAATACCAGTGTCATCACAAAGTAAATGGCTGCTATTATTATAAGCGGCTCAAATGCCCTATATGTCACACTTGACACTATCTCTGCTTGCCTTGTAAGATCTGCAAAGCCTATTACAGATACTATAGACGACTCTTTAAGCATTACGACAAATTCGTTTCCTAAAGCCGGCAAGATATTCTTTATTGCCTGGGGAATTATGACGTACCTCATAGCCATGCTGTGAGACATACCTAAAGAGCGAGAAGCTTCCATCTGACCCGGATCTACCGCTTGAATGCCAGAGCGTATTATCTCCGCCACATAACCGGCACTGTTCATAGAAAGGGCTATTATACCTACTACAAATCCCGGAAACTTTATACCAAATTGAGGCAAACCGTTGTATATGATGAGTATCTGCACCAAAAGCGGTGTGCCTCTTATTATCTCCACGTATGCTGAGCCAATAAAGCTCAATACTTTCACGCTGGACATCTTCATCAAAGCAACAATCAAACCCAATACTGCACCTATTGCCACAGATATAATAGTAAGCTCTATTGTCATTATGAGTCCATTTATAAAAAGCTGTGTGTATTGTGGCATACTTGAAAAATCAAGATTCATTAACCTTTTTTCTCCTTTCAAGAGGCTTTATTTTCCCATCCATTTGTTTAACATTTTTTCGTATTCACCACTGTCTTTAAGGTCTTTTATTACACTGTTTATCTGGTTTACAAGATCTTGATTTCCTTTTGCGACTGCGACTGAGTATCCTGGCACTGCTTCATTTATCTCTTTAATGTGAAGCATCTTCATGTCTTTATACTCTTTTAAGTATGCATCCGCAATTGTGCTTTCCATCAATATAGCGTCTACTCTGCCATTTTCCAATGACAAAAATGCATCACCTAATCTATTTAGCTCTTTTATGTCTATTCCCTTTATCTTCTTAGCTGCATCATCAGACGTAGTGCCAAGCTGTACAGCTACCGTCTTGCCTTTCAAGTCATTTAAATTATTTATATTGCTGGAATTTTTCACGACTAAAACCTGCTCAGAATTATAATACTCATCAGAAAAGTCAACATTTTTCTTCCTCTCTGGTGTGGCATTCATACCTGCGATAGCCATGTCAATCTGGCCACTTTGAAGAGCTGGAATAAGCCCTGTAAAGTCCATATCTTTTATCTCCAGTTTTACACCTAACTTTTTGGCAATTGCATTGGCTAAATCTACATCAAAGCCCATTATAGTATCTTTACCATTGACAACTTTGTGAAATTCAAACGGTGGAAAATCAGCACTGGTACCCATGACGATAACTCCTGATTTTTTCACTCTGCTTAGCGTAGACTGTTTCGAACAACCGCTTAGCGCGATTGACATAATAGTGACAAGAATTAGAGATATTATCAACCTTTTTTTCAATTTTTTCTCCTCCCGACAACAGATAATTTACTAAATAATTATACTATCACATGCATAATATTGCAATATATTTTTTAACTCATCAGAGATTTCGCATCAAAATTCCAGCAAAAAATTTATCTTTACAAGAATTTTTATATTTTACATCTAGTTGAATATATGGTAATAGTAAATCCA
>NZ_JBPODR010000024.1:0-36660 GCF_051201035.1 Thermoanaerobacterium thermosulfurigenes | reverse complement strand
GGCTCTTAATTGAGTTTGTTTGCTATACCCTTTTTTACAACGTAAAAAATTTTAAATTTCTTTTTAAAACCTATTGACTTTTACTAGCTGGTCTAGTTTTTTTATTGTGATTTTATTATACAATGCAATTATAAAGATCTTATGAAGACCAAAGCACTTTCTCCGCCTTTTACCGCCTGAAGACTCCATAAGGCTTTCCATAAAATATATTTAGTTCGTAAAAAAGAGCTGAAATAAATAACTATTCAGCTCTTTTAAAATATTTTTATCTTGACCTGAATGTTGTACATTCAGTTTCTGCGCTGGTTTTTGCTGTCGGGGTCTTTGGATTCACTTCGATTGATTGTGCATGGCATCTCATATCTTTCCAATATGCGCATGTGTTAACACCGCATTTTACTACGCTTTCTGCATTCATAAAGAACACCTCCAATTGATTTTAATCAAGAATTATTATTTGCATAAAGGATGTAGTTATACATAAGCTTATGAAAAGACGTCAAAATAATATTGACATAAACATATCGGAATTATATAATAAAATTGCAATACCCTTAAGGGGTATAAAACGGTTAAATAGGAGAGTGTTTTTAATGCAAATTCGTTTTTTATACTTCGAAGGATGTCCTAATTCAGAGCCAGCTTTAAAATTGTTAAAAGAAGTTTTATCAGAAAAAAATATTAAAGATGATATAGAAATAGTAAAGATAGAGTCTGAAGAAGATGCATATAGATATAAATTTTTAGGTTCACCGTCAATTCATATCAATGGAGAAGACATAGAAAAAGAGAGAAGAAATGATGAACCTCTTTATGGATGCAGAGTGTATAAAGTGAATGGACGTAATTCCGGTGTGCCACCTAAAGAAATGATTTTAAAAGCTATTGATGAGGCATTAGAAGTATAATTTAAGGAGATGATTATATGCCTGAAAAAGCTACTTTAAAAATTACCGGCATGACTTGTGCGTCTTGTGCCGCTCGCATAGAAAAGGGTCTTAAAAATTTAGAAGGAATTGATGAAGCTAATGTTAACTTAGCGGTTGAGAAAGCCACAGTTGTGTATGACCCAGAAAAAGTTGACATAGATGATATGACGAAAAAAATTGAAGATTTAGGATATGGTGTAGTAAGGGACAAAGCAGATCTTGTATTGATTGGCATGTCATGTGCTTCATGTGCTACTAAAATAGAAAAGACTTTGAATAAATTGCCTGGTGTATATAAAGCAAGCGTTAATTTTGCCACAGAGGAGGCATCTGTGGAATATAATTCAGATGCTATAAGTGTAGAACAGATGGCAAAAGCCATAAGAGACATCGGCTATGATGCGAAAGAAAAAAAAGATAATGCATTAGACTATGAAAAAAATGAGAGAGAAGCCGAGATAAAAAAAACAAAAGCTTTGGTGATTGTATCTTCGATTTTGACTTTTCCGCTTCTTCTTGCTATGGTATTAAAAGTTTTTAAATTACCTGCAGGAATTTTAGAAGCGCCGTGGTTTCAAATACTTTTAGCCACACCAGTTCAATTTATTATTGGATATAGATACTACAAAGGTGCTTGGCATAATTTAAAAAACATGTCAGCCAACATGGATACATTAGTTGCTCTCGGTACATCTGCTGCATATTTTTATAGCTTGTACAATGTTTTTACTAAGCCTATGTCAGAAGTACACAATTATTTGTATTTTGAAGCGTCGGCCGTTGTAATTACTCTTATTACATTAGGAAAAATGCTTGAAGCTATAGCAAAAGGCAAAACATCTGAAGCAATAAAAAAACTTATGGGGCTTCAGGCGAAAACTGCAAGGGTCATAAGAAATGGAGAAGAAATAGACATACCTATTGAAGAAGTAAAGGTAGGAGATATAGTTGTAGTAAGGCCAGGTGAAAAAATACCTGTAGATGGTATAATTGTAGATGGAAGTTCTGCTATAGATGAATCCATGATAACTGGAGAATCCATTCCTGTTGATAAAAATGTCAATGACGAAGTAATAGGTGCGACAATAAATAAGACAGGTACTTTTAAGTTTAAAGCGACGAAGGTCGGGAAAGATACGGTACTATCACAGATAATAAAAATGGTTGAGGATGCACAAGGCTCAAAAGCACCTATCCAAGAGATCGCTGATAAGGTATCAGGAGTTTTCGTACCTGTAGTCATTGGAATAGCAATTGTTACATTTTTGATATGGTACCTTGTATTAGGAAATCTTAACGAAGGTGTAATAAGTGCAGTATCTGTACTTGTAATTGCATGTCCTTGCGCATTAGGTCTTGCAACGCCTACATCTGTCATGGTAGGTACAGGTAAAGGTGCAGAAAATGGCATACTTATAAAAGGTGGCGAATATTTGCAAAAAGCAAAAAAGATTAATGCTATTGTATTAGACAAAACCGGTACTATTACAAAAGGAGAACCTGTAGTCACCGATGTCATTTCATTTAGTCAATTGAAGGAAGACGATTTGCTGTATATTGCTGGAATAGCTGAAAAAAATTCTGAGCATCCGCTTGGCAAAGCAATTGTGAATAAATCAAAGGAAAACTGCGAAAAATTGCCAGATCCGAGCAAATTTGAGACTATACCAGGCTACGGTATTTGTGCTATAATTAACGAAAAAGAATATTATATTGGGAATAGAAGGTTGATGGATAGAGAGAACGTAGATACATCTGGCATAAGTTTTTCTTTAGAAAAGCTTGAGAATGAAGGCAAAACTGTTATGATTCTATCATCTGAAGGTAAGGCTTTAGGTGTAATAGCGGTTGCCGATGTACCTAAGGAAGATTCAGCAAAGGCTATACAAGAATTAAAAGCTTTAAACATAGATGTATACATGATAACCGGTGACAATGAAAGAACTGCTGAGGCCATTGCAAAACAAGTTGGTATTGATCACGTATTAGCAGAAGTTTTACCAGAAAAAAAAGCGGAGGAAGTTATAAAGTTACAAAAACAGGGTAAAATAGTTGCAATGGTTGGAGATGGCATAAATGATGCTCCAGCGTTAGCACAATCAGATTTAGGTATTGCTATAGGGACTGGAACGGACGTAGCAATTGAGACGTCAGATATCACGCTTATAAGTGGTAGTTTAATGAGTTTAGTGACAGCGATAAAATTAAGCAGAGCTACCATGAGAAATATTTATCAGAATCTGTTTTGGGCTTTTATCTACAATACAATAGGAATTCCATTTGCTGCAGCAGGTCTTTTAAATCCAGCTATTGCAGGGGGTGCAATGGCATTTAGTTCAGTATCAGTTGTGTCAAACGCCTTAAGGCTGAGGAGGTTCAGATCAGCTAATTAGTGAGGTGAGTTATATGGAATGCCCAAATTGCAAAAGCACTAATGTGGGTAAAATAGGCAATAACCTATATTTTTGCAGGGATTGCAATTGCGAGATTAAGATCAAAAAGTGTACGGCTGTTGTTAGTGTTTATGACTCTGAGGGCTGCATTAGTAAAAGATTTAAAGTATGTTACAATGTTTGAGGAAGGTTTTAAAAAGCCTTCTATTTTTTTGTCTTTTTTATGCTTTAAAAAAGTGCTATACTCTAAGAGGAAAACAAAAAGGAATTAAACATGAGAATAGTTGATAAAATATTACTGAACGAAAATTTCCTGTAAATACATGTAGGGAGTTGATATATTGGAAAAGATTGCAGAAATGTTAAAGAAAGTGGTTTCAGATGAAGATATATATATAAATGAACCTATGTCAAGACATACATCTTTTAGGATTGGTGGTCCGGCGGACGTACTGGTTATACCTCAAAGCGTGGATGAACTGATAAAAGTTATGGGGTTAATAAAAGCCGAAAATATACCTTATTTTATACTTGGTAACGGAACAAATATCATAGTCTCAGATAAAGGAATAAGGGGTGTGGTGATAAAACTTACTGCTATTAGGAAAATTTCTGTAGATGGTGAGATGATTGTATCGGAGGCTGGTGCATTGCTTTCGTCGATTGCAAATACAGCTCTTGACAATGAACTCACAGGGTTTGAATTTGCCAGCGGTATACCAGGCACATTAGGTGGTGCTATCACAATGAATGCCGGGGCGTATGGTCCTGAAATAAAAGACGTAGTTGAAAAAGTAGAAGTTATTGATGAAGATGGTTCTATTTATGAAGTAAAAAATGGCAACATGAGATTTGGGTATAGAAGCAGTTTAATACAGTTAGATAATTTGATTGCAATAAGAGCGTGGATTCACTTAAAAAAAGGAAATTATAAAGACATAAAAGCAAAAATGGACGAATTAAATGGATTGAGAAAAATGAAGCAACCGCTGGAATACCCAAGTGCTGGAAGCGTATTTAAAAGGCCAGAAGGATTTTATGCAGGGAAATTGATTCAAGATGCTGGACTTAGTGGATATACAATCGGTGGTGCGCAAGTGTCTGAAAAACATTGTGGGTTTATCATAAATAAAGGTAATGCGACTGCAGATGACGTTTTAAATCTAATTGCATACATTAAAAAAACAGTCAAAGACAAATTTGGCGTAGATCTGGAGACGGAAGTTAAAATAATTGGTGAAAGGTAATTTAAGGATGGAAATTTTTGCTGATTATCACACACATACTGTATTTAGCCATGGAAAAGGTACAATTGAAGATAATGTAAAAGCTGCAATTAAAAAAGGACTTAGAGAAATCGCTATTACTGATCATGGACCGAGGCATATATTTTTTGGCGTAAGGAGTCGCAATTACAGGAAAATCAGAGATGAAATAGACAGAATGAATGAGAAATTTCCTGATATAAAGGTTTTAATGGGAGTAGAAGCAAATCTTATAAGCTTAAATGGCGATATCGATGTGGATGATGAGCTTTTAAAATATATAGATATACTGCTTATGGGTTATCATACGGGTGTTGCGCCATTTGATTTTTATAACTTTATTCATCTATTTTGGGAAAATGCAGCCAGCAAATACTTTAGTTCTTTAAAAACTGTTGTAAGAGAGCAGAATACAGATGCAATGATAAAAGCCATAAATAAATACAATATAAATATAATTACACATCCTGGAGCAAAAGTCGATATAGATACAAAGAGACTTGCTTTAGCGGCAAAAGCTAAAGGAACGGCTCTTGAGATAAACTCAAGCCACGGATATATGACTGTAGAATACGTGAAAATAGCAAAATCTGTTGGTGCAAAATTCGTAATTGACAGCGATGCACACACACCGTCGAGAGTTGGCGATTTTGCAAGAGGAATCGAAATTGCGAAAGAAGCGGGACTTACAACAAATGATATAATAAATGCTAAGGAGTGATACAAATGAGATTTGTGATAATTACCGGTCTTTCAGGTGCAGGGAAAAGCCAAGCATTAAAATCGATGGAGGATATCGGATTCTTTTGCATTGACAACTTTCCTCCAGCATTGATACCGAAGTTGGCTGATCTCTTTTATGGCTCTAAAGATATTGATAAAGTTGCTCTTGGCATGGATTTACGTGGTGGACAACTATTTAAAGATATTTTTTCTGCTATAGACTATCTAAAGAAAAATAAGTATGACTATGAAATAATCTTTTTGGAGGCTTCAGATGAAGCATTGATAAAGAGATTTAAGGAAACAAGGAGACGACATCCTCTTACAGATGGAGGCTCCATAATAGATGGAATAAAGGATGAGAGGCAAAAACTTGCGGAAATAAGAAAAATGGCAAACAGCATCATTGACACGACGAATTTAACTGCAGCTCAGCTTAAACAGGAATTGTACAATATTTTCATCGAAGGAAGAAAATTCAAAGGTATAATCGTAAATGTAATGTCATTTGGATTTAAATACGGTATACCCCTTGATGCCGATCTTGTATTCGATGTGAGGTTTTTGCCAAATCCGTACTATATAGATGAACTTAGACCACTTACCGGAAATGATAAAAAAGTAATGGATTATGTTATGAAATGGGAAGAAGCAAAACAATTTTTAAATAAGTTGGAAGACATGATAGAGTTTTTACTGCCATTTTATATAAGGGAAGGCAAATCACAGCTTGTAATAGCTGTTGGATGTACAGGCGGTAAACATAGATCTGTAACAATTGCGAATGCACTGTACAATTTACTGAGAAAAAGGGATTACACAGCTATAATAAATCATAGAGATATTAGAGAAGAATAAGCGATAGTATTCTTTTACTTTTAGATGACTTATTGCAAAGGGGTTGCTTGTATGAAGAATTTTACTTACTTAAATGGTCCAAAAGTTGTAGTAATTGGCGGTGGTACAGGATTATCAACTATGCTTAGAGGACTTAAAAAGTATACCCATAATATTACTGCAATCGTAACAGTTGCAGATGATGGAGGAGGTTCTGGTGTACTGAGAGAGGATTTAGGCATGTTACCTCCTGGAGACATAAGAAACTGTATATTGGCGTTAGCAAATACTGAGCCTACAATGGAAAAGCTTTTACAATACAGGTTTACTGATGGGATGCTTAAAGGACAAAGCTTTGGAAATCTTTTTTTAGCCGCAATGAATGGCATATCAAATAGCTTTGAAGAAGCTGTCAAAAAGATGAGCGAGGTTTTAGCTGTATCAGGAAAGGTTTTACCTGTCACATTGGATGACGTCAAACTTAAGGCTAAGTTAAAAAATGGGATAGTTATAGATGGAGAATCTTTAATACCGAAGCTGCAAATGAAAGAAAAAAGTCCAATAGAAAGGATATTTTTGGAGCCAAAAGATGCGAAACCGGTAAAAGAAGCCTTAACAGATATTATGGAAGCTGATGAAATTATTTTAGGTCCTGGGAGTCTATACACCAGCATAATACCAAATCTATTAGTTAATGATGTCTGTGAAGCAATAGAAGAGTCAAAAGCAATTAAGGTATATGTGTGTAATATAATGACGCAACCTGGTGAGACAATTGGTTATGATGCCAATGCACACGTTGATGCACTTTTTCTACATGGGTTAAAATCTCTTGACTATATCATAGTAAATAATGGTGAAATTCCTTATGAGTACAAAGATAGATATAAAGAAGACATGTCGCAACCTGTAGGTTATGATGCAGAAAGCTTTAAAAAAAGGGGAATAAAGGTCATTGAAAAAGATGTTTTAGCAATAAGAAACAACTATATAAGGCATGATGAGCAAAAGCTTGCAGAGATACTAATGGGGCTAATTGGATGATAAAAATTTGTAATAATTTAATAAATAAATCTATTGACTTTTGTAATTAAAGGATATAAAATATAATTAAGTAAAGCGCAACCGGTTGCAATTTTCTATGAAATATCGAGATAAGGGGGAATGTCAATCAGTTTTAACTCAAATTTCGTGAAAACGCTTATATATAAAACAAAAAGAAAATCACAAGAGACTGGGTAAAATCAATTAAACAGTTTAGAATATGGAACTGCGTAAATTTTATAATTAAAAATAGTATAAGTCAATAGAAAAAATTGGCTTATTAAAGAGGAGGATTTTAATTATGAGGAAAACCTCAAAAGTGATTGCACTGCTTTTGGTACTTTTAATGTCATTTTCAGTGATGTTAACAGGGTGCGGAAATAGTACTAAATCTGATCAGAGCAAAACTTCAGAAAATAGCTCAACTCAAAATAAAACTGAGACTACGAGTCAACCTGTGACGTTAGATATATTCCAATTCAAAGTTGAAATAAAAGATGCTCTTCAGAATGCTATAAATACTTACATGAAAGAAAATCCTAATGTTAAAATCAATCTAGAAACTGTAGGTGGCGGACAAGATTACGGTGCTGCATTAAAAGCCAAATTCAATTCAGGTTCGGAGCCTGCAATATACAATGTAGGTGGACCACAAGATGTTGCTACATGGAAGCCAAAATTAGCTGATTTGTCAGATACAAAAGCTGCAAAAGCTGCTCTTCCTGGTACTCTTACTGGTGTGACACAAGACGGCAAAATTTATGGTTTACCATTTGATTTAGAGGGATATGGATTAATATACAACAAACAGATATTCAGTAAGGCAGGTATTGATCCATCCAGCATTAAGACCTTTGATGCGTTGGTGAATGCTGTAAAGACGTTAGATTCAAAGAAGAAAGAATTAGGTATTGATGCTGTATTCGCTTTTCCAGCAAAAGAAACTTGGGTTACTGGTCTCCATTTATCAAATGCATTTTTGTCACCAGAATTTGATGGAGATGTTATGAAAGCATTTAATGCTAAGACAGTAGAATTCAAGTATGGCGATGCAATGAAGCAGATGATTGATCTTCAGAATAAATATTCAGTGCAACCTACAGCAAGTCTTGACTACAGCACGCAAGTTGAAAAGCTTTTTGGAACTGGAAAAGTTGCTATGATTCAGCAAGGCAACTGGGTATATCCTACATTAGAGTCATTAGATAAGAATTTTGCACAAAATGATATAGGGATGTTGCCATACCCTGTTCCAGGATATAAAGAAGATTCATATCCTGAAGGTGTTCCGATGTATTGGGCAGTTAACAGTGATAAACCAGCAGATGTTCAAAAAGCTGCTAAAGATTTCTTAGATTGGTTGTACACATCAGATGAAGGAAAACAGATAGTTACTCAACAGTTTAAGTTTGTGCCGGCATATACTGGGTACAATTCTAATAGCATATCAGATCCACTTGGAATGCAACTGTTTGTGGCAGCAAGCCAAGGAAAGACATATGGATGGGTATTTATGGGATATCCAAACAATTGGGGTCAAAATGTTCTCGGTGCTGATATTCAGCTTTATGTCAACGGTTCATTAACTTGGGATAAAGTAATTTCACATGCTAAACAAGCCTGGGCAGACGCAAGAAAATAATAATTAAAGATAATAGTGGGAGAGTATAGTCGTATTCTCCCACTTTGCAAATATGAATGAGAAGGAAGGTAATACAATGGGAAAAAAAGCTAAATTTTTTAAAAACGGTATTTGGTATTGGCTTTTTATAGCTCCAACACTATTGTCGCTTATTATTGTCGTATTAATACCATTTATTATAGGAATATATTATTCATTTACAGATTGGAATGGAATAAATCAACCAGTATTTATTGGATTGAAAAATTTTATGGCACTTAAAGATGATGCTGAGTTTTGGAATTCAATATTTTTTACAGCTAAATTTGCTGTAGCATGCATCGTAATTATAAATGTGGTGGGACTAAGTTTTGCAATGCTTGTTACAAGAAAAATATTTGCCAGAAATTTTATGCGCACAGCATTTTATTTGCCTAATTTAATAGGTGGACTTATATTGGGATTTATATGGAATTTCATTTTTGTAGATGTATTTCAAACAATTTCAGATGCTACACATATTGGATGGCTTGGAGGCTGGTTATCAACAACTAATACTGGCTTTTGGGGTCTTGTGATTGTCACATCATGGCAAATGATAGGCTATGTTATGGTGATTTATATAGCATATATTGAAAGCATTCCTACTGATTTAATAGAAGCTTCAAAGATTGATGGTGCAAATTCATGGCAACAATTTAGGAATGTCGTATTTCCACTTATAGCGCCAGCTTTTACAGTAAGTTTATTTATTACGCTTTCAAATTCATTTAAACTGTTTGATCAAAACTTATCATTAACTGCTGGAGCACCAGGCAATACTACACAAATGATAACACTTAATATATATCAAACAGCTTTTTCAGCTCAAGAGATGGCTGTAGGACAGGCAAAGGCAGTAATAATGTTCTTAATAATTGCTGTTATTTCTATCGTCCAAGTTTACTTGACACAGAAAAGAGAGGTTGAGATGTGATGAAAAAAGTTCATGTTCAAAAATATTTATTGACATTTTTAGGAATTGTACTTTCATTGATATGGATATCTCCTTTTTATATAATACTGGTTAATTCTTTCAAGACAAAATTAGAGCTATTTACAAACACATTGTCACTTCCAAAAAGTCTGATGTTGGATAATTATAAAACGGCAGCCGCAAATTTAAATTTAAGTGAAGCATTTTCCAATACATTAATAATAACTGTTGTTAGCATTTTGATTATTGCAATATTTTCCTCTATGACGGCTTATGCACTTCAAAGAGTAAAAAAGAAAGGTAGTGTAGTTATATATATGATTTTTACAGTAGCTATGCTTATTCCATTTCAATCGGTGATGATTCCTTTAGTGGCGGAATTTGGTAAGTTCCATTTTCTTACAAGGTCAGGACTTGTATTCATGTATTTGGGATTTGGATCTAGTTTAGGTGTGTTTTTATACTATGGCGCATTAAAAGGAATACCGACATCTTTAGATGAAGCAGCTTTAATAGATGGTTGTAGTAGATTTAGAATCTACTGGAATATCATACTGCCATTATTAAATCCTACTACGATCACCCTTGCAGTTTTGGATATTATGTGGATATGGAATGACTACTTATTGCCATCTTTAGTCATAAACAAAGTCGGTTCCAGGACGCTTCCACTAATGATTTTTTACTTCTTTAGCCAGTACACAAAGCAGTGGAATCTCGGTATGGCAGGACTGACAATAGCAATTTTACCTGTTGTAATTTTCTACTTCTTGGCACAGAGAAAATTAGTCACAGCTATAATAGCTGGTGCTGTAAAGCAGTAGGTAAAGCAAAATTATAGTTAGGAGGTGATATTAAAATAGAAATTTGATAGAAACTGAATATAATTATTGAAAGGGGTGGGAACTATTGGCAAAATAATATCTTATTAAAATTTTTGGCGGCAAAAAATAGTGATTATATTATTTTTATCGTATGATGGGAGGGAAAATAAAAATAGATGATTGGAGCTTTTAAAAGGTTGGGTCAAAAATTGTTTTTGACATTGTTAACGGCATCATTAATTTTTGCATCTTCTATAGTAACTGCTAATGCAAGCATAGCACCAAATTTCAAAGTTTTTGTAATGGGTCCATTAGAAAAAGTCACAGATTTTAATGCATTCAAAGATCAATTGATAACTTTAAAGAATAATGGTGTTTATGGTATAACAACAGATATTTGGTGGGGCTATGTTGAAAATGCAGGTGAAAATCAATTTGACTGGAGTTATTATAAGACATATGCTGATACCGTACGCGCTGCGGGATTGAAGTGGGTTCCAATAATGTCAACGCATGCCTGTGGAGGTAATGTTGGTGATACAGTAAATATACCTATTCCGTCATGGGTATGGACAAAAGATACCCAAGATAATATGCAGTATAAGGATGAAGCCGGAAATTGGGATAATGAAGCAGTAAGTCCATGGTATTCTGGCTTAACCCAACTCTATAATGAATTTTATTCATCTTTTGCATCAAATTTTAGCAGCTATAAAGATATAATTACTAAAATATATATATCTGGAGGCCCTTCTGGAGAATTAAGATATCCTTCATATAATCCTTCGCATGGATGGACATATCCTGGACGTGGCTCGCTGCAGTGCTATAGTAAAGCGGCTATAACAAGTTTTCAAAATGCTATGAAGTCTAAATATGGAACTATAGCAGCAGTTAATAGTGCATGGGGTACAAGCCTAACTGATTTTTCTCAAATTAGTCCACCTACAGATGGTGATAATTTCTTTACAAATGGTTATAAAACTACTTATGGTAATGACTTTTTGACATGGTATCAAAGTGTTTTGACTAATGAGTTAGCCAATATTGCTTCTGTAGCTCATAGCTGCTTTGATCCAGTATTTAATGTTCCAATAGGAGCAAAAATAGCTGGAGTGCATTGGCTATATAATAGTCCGACAATGCCACATGCTGCAGAATATTGTGCCGGTTATTATAATTATAGCACGCTACTCGATCAATTTAAGGCATCTAATCTTGCTATGACATTTACATGTCTTGAAATGGATGATTCTAATGCATATGTAAGTCCATATTATTCTGCACCTATGACGTTAGTCCATTATGTAGCTAATCTTGCTAATAATAAAGGTATAGTCCACAATGGAGAAAATGCTTTGGCTATATCCAACAACAATCAAGCTTATGTGAATTGTGCAAATGAATTAACAGGATATAATTTTTCTGGATTTACACTTTTAAGACTTTCGAATATTGTAAATAGTGATGGATCTGTGACATCAGAGATGGCTCCTTTTGTAATTAATATAGTTACACTAACGCCTAACGGTACGATACCAGTTACATTTACAATAAACAATGCGACAACTTATTATGGACAAAATGTATATATTGTTGGTAGTACATCTGATCTTGGAAATTGGAATACAACCTATGCCCGTGGTCCTGCATCATGCCCTAATTATCCTACTTGGACAATAACGCTTAATCTATTACCTGGTGAGCAGATACAGTTTAAAGCTGTAAAAATTGATAGTTCAGGAAATGTAACTTGGGAAGGTGGCTCGAATCATACTTATACTGTGCCGACATCTGGGACTGGTAGTGTCACCATTACATGGCAAAATTAATCAATAAAATGTTACACATAGAACAAATTGTAAACACTGGAATATATTCCGGTGTTTTTTTGTATATTATGGGCGTTTAATGTTAAAAATAATAGTGTTTTGATTTTATTAAAAAGTTTGGAGGTAAGAGATGAGTAAAAAAGTTGGTATTCCAAAAGGGCTTTTATACTACAACTTTTATCCTATGTGGAAAACATTTTTTGAAGAACTGGGTGCTGAAGTGGTTACTTCCAGTGATACATGTAAAAAAATAATTGATGATGGCATCAAGACTTGCGTGGATGAAACCTGCCTTCCTGTCAAGACATTTATGGGTCATGTGATTGATTTGAAGGAAAAGGGTGTTGATTATATATTTGTTCCAAGAGTCATAAGCGTAGAAAGGCGTAGATATCTATGCTCAAAATTTTTGGGTTTGCCTGACTTAGTGAGAAATCTTATTTCTGATTTGCCACAAATAATAGATATGAAGATTGATTACTATCGTGGAGAAGAGTTTATGGAAAGAGAAATTTTGAGAGTTGGCAAGCTGTTTGTTGATAGCACAAGTAAAATTAAAGACGCATACGAAAAATCTTTAAAAAGGCAAAGGACTTTTGAATTCATTATTAGAGAAGGATTTTCAAATACAGAAGCAATAAAAATTATGGAAGGGAAAAAATTAGACGCAAATACAAAAGGGGATTTAAAAATAGCTTTATTAGCCCATTCCTATGACATAATGGATGATTATTTATCTATGGGATTGATAAATAGGCTTAAGAATATGGGAGCTTATGTGCTTACAACAAATATGATAGAAAGAGATAAAATTGAAAATGGTGCCAGCAAACTTCAAAAAGATTTATTTTGGACTTATGGAAGGGATATTTTAGGTGCAGGTAAATATTTTATCGAGAGCAAAGAAGTGGACGGGGTAATATCTGTTTCTGCTTTTGGATGTGGGCCAGACTCTATCACTGATGACCTTTTAGAAAGGGATTACAAGAGAGATGGTGGGATTCCATTTATGCCCATAACCATTGATGAACATACTGGTGAGGCAGGTTTAAATACTAGGTTAGAAGCCTTTATGGATTTGTTAAGATGGCGAAAAGGAGAGATTATGGCATGAAAATAACATATCCACATATGGGTTCGTTAAATATGATATTAAAGACGATGTTTGAAGGAATCAATGTAGAAGTTGTGGAGCCGCCACCTGTGACTAATAGGACTCTATCAATTGGAGTAAAATATTCACCTGAGTTTGTCTGTCTTCCATATAAGATAAATCTGGGGAATTTTATAGAAGCACTTGAAAACGGTGCTGATACTATAATAATGTTGGGTGGTATAGGGCCTTGCAGGTTCGGTTATTATGGACAAGCACAAAGAGAAACATTAATTGATCTTGGATACAAGTTTAATATGATAATATTAGATCCACCTCACGGAAGGTTAATTGATTTTTTAAGAGAACTTTCATCGTATTTTCCAGACGTATATTGGAAAGATGCTTTGAAGGCTTTCATTTTTGCTGTTCAAAAAATGATAATTGCTGATAAATTTGAAAAACAGCTTCTGATCTTAAGGGCACATGAAAATGAAATTGGAATCACGACTAAAATTTTTGAAGACTACATGGAAAAAATAAAAAATGCGAAAAACAAAAAAGAGCTAGATAGCATTTACAAAGAAGGATTGGAAAAGTTAAAACAAAATGCAACCATAAAAAGGGAAATTCAGCTTAAAGTTGCTTTAGTAGGGGAAATATATCTTATGCTTGAACCTTTTTCTAATTTAGATATTTTAAGATCGTTGAATGAATTAGGTATAGAAGTTACTAAAACTGATTTTCTTTCAGATTATTTGATAAACAGTGCTTTTAAATTGCCTCAAAGAATGGAATTTAAAAAATATGCGCATGGGTATTTAGAAAGGGATATTGGTGGTCACGGTTTAAATACTGTCGCAAATACTGTAAAATATGCAGAAAAAAATTACGATGGGATAATACAAATTTTTCCTTTTACTTGTACACCTGAAATTGTTGCAGAAGGAATAATTGCCAAAATAAGTAGCGATAAGAATATACCAGTTATGTCTTTAAGTTACGATGAAAAGACTGGTGAAGCTGGGTATCAGACAAGATTAGAAGCCTTTAAAGATTTATTGGAGAGGAGGAGATTGAAAAATATAAAAAAATATTAAAATTTTTATCTGGATATCGAAAAAATTATAAATTATTGGTATACTTATATTTGTATATAAATAGATTTTATTTTTTTATGGAAGATCGACTATGAGGTGATTTTATGAATGAACTTGGTGATATATTAAAAAATGCGAGATTAAAAAAAGGAATGACACTTGACGATCTTCAGGAGATTACGAAAATTCGTACAAGATATTTGAAAGCCATAGAAGACGGCGATTTTAATGTAATCCCAGCTTTAGTTTACGCTAAAGGTTTTGTAAAGAGTTATGCAGAGGCTGTAGGATTAGATGCAAATGATCTATTAAAAAAGTATAGCTATCTTTTTGAGGAACCTAAAGAAAAGGATGATGTAGTACAACATGCAACTACACCTTTAGAAGAAGAAAGTTCTTTTGATTTATCAGCACTCCTTAGAAGGTTAATAAAACCATTTATAGGAGTTTTGGTGGTGTGCCTTTTTGCATTTGGTATATATTACATGGTAAGCCAGATAAACAAAGGACTGGCGCCTCTCCCAAGTGCAGAGCAAAGCACGAATGACACTACACATAAAACACAAAATGATAACAGAGACAATACAACAGCCAATAATGTTTATAGCAATAACGAAAAAACCACTACGTTTAACTTGGTAAACAGTACGAAAAGCGAATTTGATTATAAAGTTTCACCTGCTGCTGATTCATACAAAGTCGATCTATCTATACCTGGACAAAAATGTTGGGTTAGTGTGAAAGTGGATGGTGTGGATACTTATCAGTATTTGATGACATCAGGCATGATAAAAACTTTTGATGTCAAAAACAGCATAGAAATCTTGATGGGTAATCCTCCAGATGCTAAAATAACAGTAGATGGCAAAGAAATACCACACATTGATATTCCAGCACCAGTGACTATAAAACTTGAAAAATGAGAAAGGGGTATTGTATGATAAGACAAGCTGTATATCATAAAAGTGATGTTCCGTTTACATATCCTTTAATTATGTAAAAGGAATATTTTTATATAGAAATAACAAACGTTTGCATATTTTAAAAAGATTTTTGCTTTTAAAAATTTAAATAACAAACAATGAATGATAGCATTTAATTTAATGCAATGGGTTGCACAAAATTTTGTAGTCAAATGGATGTTTAAGTAACCTTATTTGAGATTTGTGAATATTATGCAGTATATATTAAAATATGGCTAAGTGCCATCTTTCCATATTGTGATTGGGGTGAGATTATGGAGGCAAATGAGAGATATGGAAGAGATTATCACTACTATAAAGAATACGAAAAGCTGTATGGAAGCCTTGATATTTTTAGATTTTTAGCTGCAAAAAGATTAAATGAGCTTGGCGAATATGAAGAGTGGAAAGACTATAAAGAATTCAAAGATTGGCTTTCATCAAGAGAAATAGCTGACTGGAAAACCTCGAAAGATTATTTAGATTGGGAAAGAAAAAAGTTAGATTTCTAAATTATTTTTAGACTCCTATAAAAAATTATAGGAGTTTTTTTAAAATTATGTAGTATAATAGATATAGGACCCGGCGAGGTGATTTATATGTCCTTTTCGTCTATCACAAAAAACGAGTTGTCAAGAATATACCCCGACGATAACTGTTGCAAATTAGCTGAACTTGCTGCTTTGATAAGAACAATTGGTTCAATATCTATATATGGTCATCAAAGAATTAGTTTAAGTCTTGTAACTGAAAATGCTTCTGTAGCAAGATTGGCATTTAAGCTTTTAAAAGATATATTCAATGTCGTGGCAGAGGTGATGGTGAGGAGAAATAGCCAACTAAAAAAATCTTTAAGTTATTTGATCTTAGTCTCTGACAAAGACGCAGCCGAGAACATATTGAGAGAAGTTGGACTTTTAAAGTATGACAGTGAAGGTAGTAAGTTAAATTATGGCATAGACAAAAGCATTGTTAGCAAAAAGTGTTGCAAAAAAGCCTATATTAGGGGGGCTTTTCTTGGAGGCGGTTCGATTAGCGATCCAGAAAAGGCGTACCATTTGGAATTTATAACGCACAATTTAGATCATGCTAAGGATTTAAGCAAATTAATAAATAATTATCATTTGCATTCAAAAATTATTGCAAGAAAAAATAATTATGTAGTATACTTAAAAGAGGGAGAACAAATAGTAGATGTCCTAAACATAATGGGGGCACATAATTCCTTATTAAACTTAGAAAATATACGCGTATATAAAGACATAAGGAATAATGTAAACAGGCTTGTTAATTGCGAGACTGCTAATCTAACAAAGACCATCAATGCATCATTGAGGCAGATAGAGAATATAAATTATATAAAGAACAGCGTAGGGCTTAATTATCTCCCGGATAATTTAAAAGAGATTGCAGAAAAAAGGCTTAAATATCCAGATATAAGCCTTAAAGAATTGGGTCAAATGCTAGATCCTCCTGTTGGAAAATCAGGAGTAAATCATAGATTAAGAAAAATTGAAGAAATAGTATCAAAATTAAAAGAGAGGAGAGTCAACAATTATGACTGAAAAGACAGTAGAAATTAAAAATAAGACAGGTCTTCATGCGAGACCAGCAGCTTTATTTGTACAAGCGGCTAGCAAATTTTCATCACAGATATGGGTGGAAAAAGAAAATAAAAAGGTAAATGCAAAAAGCATCATGGGTATTATGTCATTAGGTGTTGCACAGGGAAATACAGTGAAACTTATCGCTGATGGCAGCGACGAACAAGAAGCAATTAAGGCACTTGTTGATCTAATTGATTCAAAATTTGGAGAAGAATAATCTAAAAAGGTTTCTTAGGAAACCTTTTTTGCATGAAGGATGATTTTTTTATGACTAAAAATGAGAGGGTGCTGGAGTATCTAAAAAGCCTGCCAGAAGGAACCAAAATATCAGTAAGGAGTTTAGCGCAGGCTTTAAAGATAAGCGAAGGCACTGCATATAAAGCCATAAAAGATGCAGAAAGCATGTACATTGTGACAACTATTCCGAGAGCAGGTACCATAAGGACAAAGCCTAAAAGCAAGTCCTTTGATAGACTGACCTACGAGGAAATAAAGAATGTTGTGGATGGAATTGTTTTAGGCGGAGAGAATGGGCTCAATATAGAGCTTAATAAATTTTTGATAGGCGCCATGACAACTGAAGAAATGGTAAAATATATTCAACCCGGTGATCTTATTATACTCGGCAATAGAGATAATGCACAGATGGCAGCATTAAAAGCAGGTGCTGCCGTCCTTATAACAGGTGGATTTGATGCTAAAATAGAAGTTAAAACTTTGGCAGATAAGCTTTCATTGCCATTGATCTCTACTACTTATGATACCTTTACTGTGGCAACCTTAATAAACAAAGCAATCAATGAGAGGATGACTAAGAAGAGGATACTGCTTGTAAGCAATATCATGTCATCTAATCCTATCTACATGACGACAAATCAGACAGTAAATGATTGGAAGGCATTGCTAAATAAGACAAGCCATACAAGGTATCCTGTTGTAGATGAAAGCGGTACTTTGGTTGGAATAGTTACATCAAGAGAAATAGCTAAAGCTGACGATAATGATAAAATAGGAGATATAATGGCCAGAAATCCAATATACGTCACTGAAACTACAACTGTAGCTTTCGCAGCTCATCTCATGATATGGTGGAATATAGAGGTTTTGCCTGTTACCAATAATAAAGAACTTGTCGGCATAATAAGTCGGGAAGATGTGATAAAAGCGCTTCAGTACATGGCAAAACAACCTCAGATCGAGGAGACTATCAATGACACATTATTAAAAGACTTTCATGCTGAGAAAACTCAGGATGGGATGAAATTTTATGGTACGATACCGCAAAACATGGTAAACCAATTGGGAACAGTCAGCAGTAGCGCCCTCATGATGCTTATGAGCGAATGTGGCATATCATCAGTAACGAGAAATAAAAGATTTGATGCTGTTGTAGATAATTTTTTGGTTTATTTTATAAGGCCTCTACAAGCTGAAAAAACAATTGAGGTTAATACTTCTATTATTGACTACAGCGGTAATTTTTGCAAAGTTGAGATATCGGTTTTATACGAAGAAACAATGATTGCAAAAGCGCTGATGTCTTTGAGGCTTTTAAAGAACAAAAAACTTTTTTAAGGTGATTATGATGTTTGTACATTTGCACGTTCACAGCGAATACAGTCTTCTTGATGGTTCATGCAGAATAAAAGAGCTTATAAAGAGGACAAAAGAGCTTGGAATGAACTCTATAGCTATTACAGATCATGGCGTCATGTACGGTGCCATTGACTTTTACAAAGAAGCCGTATCTTATGGTGTAAAACCTATAATTGGATGTGAGATTTACGTCTCTCCAAGATCACTATACGATAAAGAATACGGCATAGATAATCTAAACTACCATTTAATTTTACTATGTAAAAACATGACTGGATATGAAAATTTGATGAAAATTGTCTCAAAGGCATCTATTGATGGTTTTTACTATAAACCGAGGATTGATCATCAGTACTTAAAAGAACACAGTGAAGGTCTGATAGCGCTTAGCTCATGTCTTGGCGGTGAAATACCATCATATCTCATATCTGATGATTATGAAAAAGCTAAAGAGACTGCTATTTTTTATAACTCTATTTTTGGAACAGGTAACTTTTATTTGGAGCTTCAATACCACGGTTTAAGCCAACAAGAAAAAGTAAATTCAGAATTGATAAAGCTTTCAAAAGAGCTAAACATACCTCTTGTGGCCACAAATGATGTGCATTATCTTAATAAAAAAGATCATTTGGCACATGAAGTCCTTTTGTGCATCCAGACAGGTAAAAATATGGATGATTCTGACAGGATGTCATTTCCAACAGATCAGTTTTATTTAAAATCCCCTGATGAGATGTATGAGATGTTTTCTTATTGCAAGGAAGCTTTGGAGAATACGGTAAAAATTGCTGATATGTGCAATCTGGAATTTGAATTTAATAAAACGAAGCTTCCTAAGTTTGAAGTGCCAGACGGCATGAAGTCTGATGAATATTTGAGAAAGTTATGTATTGATGGGTTATATAAAAGGTATCCAAATCCAACTGATGAAGTGATGGAAAGGCTAAACTACGAGCTTTCTGTGATAGAAAAGATGGGATATGTTGATTACTTCTTAATCGTTTGGGATTTTATTAAATTTGCCCGCGACAATGGAATAATGACTGGTCCTGGAAGGGGTTCGGCTGCAGGAAGTCTTGTGGCATACTGCCTCGGCATAACAAAGATTGATCCTATAAAGTACAATCTTCTTTTTGAAAGATTTTTGAATCCTGAAAGAGTAAGCATGCCAGATATAGACTCTGACTTTTGCTATGAGAGAAGACAAGAAGTAATTGATTATGTAGTCAAAAAGTATGGAGAAGACAGAGTGGCTCAGATAATAACATTTGGTACAATGGCTGCCAGGGCTGCCATAAGAGATGTGGGGCGTGCCTTAAACTTCCCTTACGCTGAAGTTGATGTCATTGCAAAAATGATACCTTTCGAACTGGGTATGACTATAGATAAAGCAATCGAGTTAAATCCAGAGCTAAAAGATAAGTACGAAAAAGACGAGAAGATTAGGCGATTAATTGATATTTCAAGATCTCTTGAAGGTCTTCCGAGGCATGCTTCTACACACGCTGCTGGCGTAGTTATATCCAGTGAACCACTGGTTAAATACGTGCCACTTCAAAAAAATGAAGGCTCTATTGTCACACAGTTTACAATGACGACTTTGGAAGAATTAGGTCTTTTAAAGATGGATTTTTTAGGTTTAAGGACACTTACTGTCATAAGAGATACTTTGGATATCGTAAAAGAAACCAGAGGAATAGATGTTGACATAGACAGTATTGACTTTGAAGATAAAGAAGTTTATGCACTGATAAGCAGAGGTGATACTGAGGGCGTATTTCAATTAGAGTCATCTGGAATGAAACAGTTTATGACAGAGCTAAGGCCAGAAAAGTTGGAAGATGTAATAGCGGGTATATCGCTTTATAGACCGGGACCGATGGATCAAATACCAAGATACATAGAAAATAAAAATAACCCTGAGAATATAAAGTATGAACATCCACTTCTTAAACCAATTCTTGATGTCACATACGGTTGCATGGTGTATCAGGAACAAGTTATGCAAATAGTAAGGGATCTGGCAGGGTATTCATTGGGAAGGTCTGACTTGGTTCGCCGTGCTATGGCGAAGAAAAAAATGAAGGTCATGGAGGAAGAGAGAAAAAACTTCATTTATGGAATTAAGGATGAAAATGGAAATTACGTTGTACCGGGAGCTGTAAATAGAGGCGTCGATGAAGCTACAGCTAACAGGCTTTTTGACGAAATGATAGATTTTGCCAATTATGCATTCAATAAATCTCATGCTGCAGCTTATGCTGTTGTGGCATTTCAAACAGCATATTTAAAGCGGTATTATCCTGTTGAATTCATGGCTGCATTGCTTAATAGCTTTGTTGATAATACGGACAAGGTGGCTTTTTATGTACAAGTTCTAAAAAAGATGGGTATACAGATTTTGCCGCCAGACATAAATGAAAGCTATTCCTACTTTACCGTCGTCAATGGCAAAATCAGATTTGGCCTTGCTGCTGTTAAGAATGTTGGGTTAAACGCCACTCTGGAAATTGTAGAAGACAGAAAGAAAAATGGCAGGTACACTTCTATCATAGACTTTTTTGAGAGAATAGACGAAATGCAATTAAACAAGAAGGCCGTTGAAAGTCTCATAAAAGCTGGTGCATTCGATTCATTTGGTGTCTACAGATCTCAATTATTGGCTGTTTACGAAGGCATCATGGAAAGCATTCATAGAAGCAGAGAGAAAAATATAAAGGGACAGATGTCTTTATTTGAAAGTGATTCAGAAAGCCATAAAATCGATTATTCGCTTCCAGATATCAAAGAATTTTCTAAAGGCGTAATACTTTCTATGGAAAAAGAGACTATGGGGCTTTATATTAGCGGTCATCCACTTGACGAATATCAAGACGACATACGAAGAATAGCAAATTGTACAACCAGAGACTTGAAAAATAGTGATGATTCGTTTGTAAAAAAATCTGCCTTTGATGATCAGGATGTTGTTTTAGTAGGGATTGTAGAGAGCAAAAAAATAAAGTTTACAAAAAATAACAATATGATGGCTTTTGTAAATCTTGCAGATTTGTATGGTACCATCGAAGTCATCGTATTTCCTGCTGTGTACGAAAGGTATTCAAAATTTTTAAGTGAAGATCTCCCTGTTATAATAAAGGGCAAAGTCAGTTTAAGAGAAGATGAAGAGCCAAAGATTTTATGCGATGAAGTCGAACCACTTACACACAGGATAAGGGAAAAACTGTGGCTTAATGTAAAAGAACAAAAAGATGTGGAAAAGATTAAGGGCATCTTAACAAAATACAAGGGAAACATTCCGGTTTTTATAAGATATGAAAATAAAAATCTGGCAGCACAAAAAGATCTTTGGGTAAATGGTGCAAATGAGCTTTTGGATGAACTTGCAAGTGTACTGGGAAAAGAAAATGTTAAAATTGTATAACGCGTAAATATATATTGATATTATACAAAAAATAAATTAAAATAGTAGTTAGAATATTCAAGGAGGCCTTTTTATGTGGACTGTTATATATATGGCGCATAGCATGGAAGTTGCAGAAAAGGTCAAAGATGTGCTGACAAAAGAAGGCTTTTTGGTAAAATTAAAACCATTGAAAAAAAATGTAGACAATAACGACGGCTACTGTGAAGTCATGGTTCCTAATTCAGAAGCTCAGGATGCACAGAATATTATTATTGAATATGGTCTTTAATTACCCCTTAAAAGGGGGGCTTTTAATAAAATGGGACATATAATGACCCGGTTGGTAAGGAGGATATATTATGAGAACAATAGGTGTTTTAACAAGTGGTGGAGATGCACCAGGCATGAATGCTGCTATAAGGGCAGTAGTAAGATGCGGCATATATAACGGGCTAACAGTGAAAGGCATCATGAGAGGTTATCAAGGGCTCATAGACGACGAGATAGAAGACATGACATTGTCATCTGTAGGAGACATAATTCAAAGAGGTGGTACAATACTTCGAACAGCCAGAAGTGCAGAATTTAAGACAAAAGAAGGAAGAGCTAGGGCTGCAGAGGTATTGAAAAAGCACAATATTGAGGGTCTGGTAGTAATAGGGGGGGACGGTTCTTTTAGAGGTGCACAGCTTTTAAGCAATGAACATGGTGTTAATACAATCGGTATCCCTGGAACTATTGACAATGATATACCGTGTACAGATTATACAATTGGCTTTGATACTGCTTGCAATACTGCTATAGATGCTATAAACAAGATTAGAGACACAGCAACATCACACGAAAGAGCAAACATTATAGAGGTAATGGGAAGAAATGCTGGGTACATAGCGCTTTATGCAGGACTTGCTGGAGGAGCAGAGATTATAATAATACCCGAAGTTAAATTTGACATTGATGAAGTTTGTGAAAAAATTTCGTATGGCATAAAGAGGGGCAAGCTGCATCACATAATTGTATTGGCTGAAGGCGTAATGAGCGGTCTTGAGCTATCAAAGATGATTCAAGAGAGGCTTCCAAAATTGGACTTAAGGCATACGACGCTGGGCCACATACAAAGAGGCGGTGCACCTACTGTCATGGACAGGGTTATGGCAAGCCAAATGGGATCAAGAGCTGTAGAGCTTTTATTAGAAAACAAATCTCAAAGGATAATAAGTATAAGAAATAATCAGATTGTTGATGATGATATTGATACCGCATTGGCAATGAAAAAAGAGTTTAATTTAAAGCTTTATGAACTCAGCAAAATATTATCAATTTAAGGAGTGAAGATATGCGTAGAACTAAGATAATATGTACGATTGGTCCTGCCAGTGAAAAGTATGAGATATTGAGAGAGCTTATAGAAAGTGGTCTTAATATCTGCAGATTGAATTTTTCACATGGTGACCATGAAGAGCATGGAAGCAGGATAGATAATATTATAAAGATTAGAGAAGAGCTTAATCTGCCTATAGCAATTATGCTTGATACAAAAGGACCTGAAATAAGGACTGGCAAATTTAAAGGCGGTATTGCAGAGCTAAAAGAAGGTCAGACATTTACGGTGACATCAAGGGAAATTGAAGGAGATAATACTATTTGCTCTGTTTCATACAAGGGGCTTCCTCAAGATGTGGGGAGAGGTTCTCGCATATTGATTGATGACGGGTTAGTATCATTGAAGGTCAATGACGTAAAAGGCGAAGATATAATATGCACTGTGGAGAATTCTGGTACAATAGGTGACCACAAAGGTGTAAATGTGCCTGGTACAAAGCTTAATTTGCCTGCTATAACGCAAAAAGATGTAGATGACATAGAGTTTGGAATAAAAAAAGGAATCGACATGATTGCAGCGTCTTTTGTTAGAAAAGCAGCGGATGTAATAGCTATAAGGAGGTTGTTAGAAGACAATGACGCTGGTCATATACTTATTATATCAAAAATTGAAAATCGCGAAGGTGTGGAAAATATCGACGAAATAATTAAGGTTTCTGACGGTATAATGGTTGCCCGCGGTGATTTAGGTGTTGAAATTCCTATAGAGGAAATACCTATAGTTCAGAAAAGGATAATTGAAAAATGCAATAAAGCAGGTAAACCAGTTGTCACTGCTACCCAGATGCTTGATTCTATGATAAGAAATCCAAGGCCCACAAGGGCAGAGGTGACAGATGTGGCCAATGCCATATTGGACGGTACTGATGCGATAATGTTGTCTGGTGAAACAGCACAAGGCAAATATCCGGTAGAAGCTTTTAAGACAATGTCAAAGATAGCTGAAAAAATTGAAACGTATATAAATTACAAAGAAAATTTAGATAAAAATGTGGATTACAATATTTCTATGACAAACGCTATAAGCCATGCTACATGCACTACCGCAAGAGATATAGGTGCGACTGCCATTATTACATCTACAATATCAGGCTATACTGCTCGAATGGTGTCTAAGTATAGACCGTCAGCACCTATAATTGCAGTGACGCCAAACAAAGATGTAGCAAGAAAGCTTAGCATCGTATGGGGTGTACATCCACTTATATCACAAGAAGTCAGCTCTACAGATGAAATGATAGAAGTATCAGTAAATACGGCTTTAAGTGAAGGCTTAATTCGAAATGGCGATATTGTAGTAATATCGGCAGGAATACCTGTCGCGACTACAGGCACGACAAATATGTTGAAGGTTCATATTGTGGGAGATGTAATAGTAAAAGGCACAGGCATAGGTACTAAATCCATAAGTGGTGTTGTTTCCATCATAAGAGATCCATACAAGGACAAAGATAAGTTCAGAGAAGGAGACATCATCGTTGCTCAAAAAACTGAAAGGGATTATATGCCTATAATTGAAAAGGCTTCGGCTATCATAACAGAAGAAGGCGGACTAACGTCACATGCTGCAATAGTTGGATTAAACTATGGATTGCCTGTCATTGTAGGATGTGAAGGAGTAACAGCTAAGCTAAAAGATGGAATGACGGTAACTCTCGATACTGCCAGAGGATTGGTCTACAAAGGCATAGTGAATATAAAATAGGACAGGAAGTCATCTTCTTGTCTTTATTTTTTGAGGTGATAATGAAATGTATACTTATGATGCAAAAGTAAGGGTCAGATATGGGGAAACAGATAAGATGAGCATAGTGTATCATGCAAATTATTTAAACTGGTTTGAAATAGGTAGGACAGAATTTTTCAGATCTTTAGGCATGACTTATCGAGAATTAGAGCAAAATAATGTCATGCTTCCAGTGATAGAAGCTAATTGCAAATACTTTTGGCCTGCAGAGTATGATGATGTAATAATTATAAAGACAAAAATAGGATTTTTAAAAGGCACCAGAATAAGGTTTGAGTACGATATAGTGAAAGAAGATGAAAATAAGCTTTTAGCACAAGGCATGACAGAACACCCATTTACGACACTTGACAGAAAACCTGTAAATATAAAAAAAGTTTTGCCTCATATTTATGAAATGTTGAATAAATGCTATGATGATGGTGTTTAGATATTATTAGATAAAAAGTGTAAAGCATGAATATAATTCAATAAATTGGTTATAATGGTATTGGTAACCGATTATATCATGGGCATTGTGCCCTATTTTTTTTGTCTTTTCATAAAATCGATTGCACAAATCGTTGATATAATGTAAAATGTTATTGGAGGCGATGAAATTGAATAGAAAACTTATAAAATATCTACCTGTACTATTTCTTGCGTCAAGTGTACTAAGTGGATGCGCTAACAATAATATATCAAACATTAAAATTGAGAGATTGAATAATGTACAAGCAGTAAATGGTTCGGGTGAGACTGATACTTGGGCTAAAGCTCATAAACAAGGCGTAGGAACCGCAAACAACTACACTTCAAAAGTATGGTTTACACTCGCAGATGGAGCGATATCTGAGGTTTACTATCCCACTATAGATATTGCTGATGTAAAGGATATTAAATTTTTTGTGACAGACGGAAAAACGTTTGTCTCAGATGAGACAAAAGACACAATAGTCAAAGTCGAAAAACTCACTGAAAAATCGTTGGGATATAAAATCATTAACACAGATAAAGATGGGCGATATAAGATAACTAAAGAAGTATTTACTGATGTAAAGAGGAATTCTCTCATAATTAAGGCGAAGTTTGAAGCCTTAAAAGGCAATGTTGATGATTACAGGCTTTACGTAATGTGTGATCCTCATGTAAAAAATCAGGGCAAATACAATGAAGGATATGCAGTTAAGGCAAATGGCAATGTTGCGTTAATTGCTGAAAGAGATGGAATTTATACTGCTTTGTCATCTGATATAGGATGGAAAAAGTACTCAATAGGGTATTATAAAGTAAATGACATCGTGACAGACCTATATAAAAATATGCAAATGACTTACAATTACGATAGTGCAAGAGGTAACATCATAGAAGGCGCTGAGGTAGATCTTAAAAAAGACAGTCAATTTGAAATTGTATTGTCTTTTGGACAAAGTGAAGACGAGGCAGTAAAAACAAACATGGAAACTTTAAATGATAATTACGATAGCTTAAAGAAAGCTTATATAGACGAATGGGAGAAGTATTGCGATAGCCTTAATAACTTTGGGGGAAAAGCAAATTCACTGTATTTTAGCAGCATGATGATATTAAAGGCAAGTGAAGACAAGACAAACAAGGGTGCATATATAGCATCCCTATCAATTCCATGGGGTGATGGTCAAGAAGATGACAATATCGGTGGCTACCATCTTGTATGGTCAAGAGATCTGTACCATGTAGCAAATGCATTTATTGTTGCTGGTGATACTGATTCGGCAAATAGAGCACTTGATTATTTAGTCAAAGTAGTGAAAGACAATGGTATGATTCCTCAAAATACATGGATAAATGGTAAGCCATATTGGACAGGTATACAGCTTGATGAGCAGGCGGACCCAATAATATTAAGTTACAGGCTTAAAAGATACGATCTTTATGAAAGCCTTGTCAAGCCTTTAGCTGATTTCATCGTAAAAATAGGTCCTAAGACGGGACAAGAAAGATGGGAAGAAATAGGTGGATATTCACCAGCAACGATGGCTTCGGAAGTAGCAGGACTTACATGTGCTGCATATATAGCTGAACAAAATAAAGATTTTGAATCTGCTAAAAAATATCAAGAAAAGGCGGACAATTGGCAAAGGCTTATTGACAGCCTAACTTACACAGAAAAAGGTCCATTGGGAGATGGCCACTACTATATAAGGATAGCGGGGCTTCCAGATCCGAATGCCGATTTCATGATAAGCATAGCGAATGGCGGTGGTGTATACGACCAAAAAGAAATCGTAGATCCAAGTTTTCTTGAGCTTGTAAGGCTTGGAGTAAAATCAGCAGATGACCCTAAAATATTAAATACGCTGAAAGTCGTAGATGAAACAATAAAAGTTGAAACGCCGAAAGGACCGTCATGGTACAGGTACAATCATGATGGATATGGCGAGATGTCTAAGACAGAACTATATCATGGAACAGGAAAAGGAAGATTGTGGCCTCTCTTGACAGGTGAAAGAGGTATGTACGAGATTGCTGCGGGAAAAGATGCAACATCTTATGTAAAAGCTATGGAGAATTTTGCAAATGAAAGCGGCATAATATCGGAGCAAGTATGGGAAGATACTGGACTTCCTACTGATTCAGCATCACCTCTTAACTGGGCACATGCAGAATATGTAATATTATTTGCATCAAATATAGAACATAAAGTGCTTGATATGCCAGACATCGTTTATAAAAGGTATGCTTCAAAGTGATACACAGATTTTCCGGATGACTATATCCGGGAAATCTGTTTTTCATTGTTTAAATAGAGTATAATTGTGTATGAGAATATGAATTTGGAGTGATAATTATTGCAAAATGTAAGCATTGGCGATATATACGAAATATACATTGACAATATGGCACATGAAGGACAGGGCGTTGGAAGGTTAGATGGAATTGCCGTTTTTGTGAAAGGTGCTTTACAAGGTGAGAAGGTCTTAGCCAAAATAGATGAAAAACACAAAAATTACTTAAATGCACATGTGGAAAAAATATTAGAGCCATCAGAAAAAAGAATTGTGCCTAAATGCCAATATGCTGATAAATGTGGTGGCTGTACACTTCAGCATCTAACATACAGCGGACAGTTAGAATTTAAAAAACATGTAGTGGGAGAAAGCTTGAAAAGAATTGGAAAAATTGATGTTGCCGTATTTGATACGATAGGCATGACTGACCCACTGCATTATAGAGATAAGGCAGAATATCCATTAAGCATTAAAAATGGCAAGATAGAAGGTGGATTTTACGCATCTAAATCACATGAAGTGATTGGCATTGATTCTTGTATGATTCAAAGTAGTGTCAGTGTCAATGCAATGAAAACTGTTGTAGAGTGGGCAAACGACTATAAGATTACAGTTTACGACAAAAAAACTGGGAAAGGGTTTTTAAGGCACGTGATAACTAAAGTTGGCTTTGCAACAAAAGAAGTCATGGTTATTATTGTGGCGAATAGCAGAGACATTTCACACAAAAAAAAACTTGTAAGCCGGCTTAAAGGAAAAATTGAAAACTTAAAAAGTGTTGTTTTAAATGTAAATAGAAGCAATGGAAAACAAGTTATGGGTAACGAAAATATTGTCATATATGGTGATGATTATATTACTGATTTTATTGGAGATAAAAAATTTGAAATATCTCCTTTGTCGTTCTTTCAAGTAAATCCCGTTCAAACCAAAGTGTTGTATGAGAAAGCATTAGAATATGCAGATTTAAAAGGCGATGAAATTGTCTTTGACGTGTACTGCGGTATAGGCACAATATCTATATTTTTTGCAAAACATGCGCGAAAAGTGTACGGAATAGAGGTAATACCAGATGCTGTAGAAGATGCGAGGCAAAATGCAGCCATAAATGGAGTAAATAATGCAGAATTCATTGCTGGAAAAGCAGAAGATATCATGATAGAACTTTGTAATAAAGGTTTAAAGCCTGATGTCATAGTGTTCGATCCACCAAGGAAAGGATTAGACAAAGATGTTGTAGAAGCATCGATAAAAATGAATCCTGAAAAAATAATTTACGTCTCGTGTAACCCGACTACATTAGCAAGGGATTTGAGAATTTTTGAAGACAATGGATATAGAACAAAAAAAGTACAACCAGTTGACATGTTTCCATACACGTATCATGTTGAGTGTGTGGTATTGATACAAAATGTGAAAAATAAATAAGCGCCTGAAAAACGGCTTGAATACAGGGTTTCCCGGTGATTTGCCGCCCGCCGAAAATGTGCTTTTTGGCGGCGGGGATGCCGGGAAGCCCTGTATTTTTATGTGTGTGATTGTTCGTGGAAACACATCCACAGCTTTTCGGGGCGGCTTTTGGCTGGCGGGGTTGTGTAGACGAAAAAGACGGCGGTTGAAAGCATTTGATGTGTCCGCGGGAACATGTCTATAGCGATTTTTGTATGAGGTTTATATTTTTGTTTTGTGTCTGATCAGAAAAGAACGTCAATACGTGTCAGCCGTTTGACGGCTAAGCTATTTGCGCCAATTTACTTTTATACGAATAGTACCTTGACAGTCATAGTAATGTAATATATAATATTGCTGTGGAGGTGGTGACATGGGAGAGAACAGGATCACATCCGACCTGTTGCGAGGGCATACCGATACGATGATTTTACGGCTTTTATCAGAAGCCGATCGTTACGGCTACGAAATTGTAAAGCTGATTGCCGAGCGTTCGGACGGCGAGTACGAACTGAAGGAAGCAACAATGTATTCCAGCGTCCGGAGGCTTGAGGCGGACGGTGATATCGAGTGGTATTGGGGCGATGAATCTCAGGGCGGACGGCGCAAGTATTTTCGGATTACCGAAAAAGGCAAGGCTACTTATGCCAGAAACAAAGCCAATTGGGAGTATGCGAAACGAGTGCTTGATAAATTATTATAAGGAGATGAAATGTTATGAACGAGAAATTGAATAACTATTTGAACAGTGTTTTTGCGCCCTACGAGGGGTTAAAAAGCGTTAACGAACTAAAGGCAGATTTGCTCTCTGATCTGCAAGAGCGATTCAAAGAACTTAAAGCAGAGGGTAAGGACGACGAAGTGGCTTTTAAGATGACCATTGATAGCATTGGTGATATAGAGCAGACGGTCCAAGAAATTGCTAACCTCTCTCGTTCGCTGGAGCGGCAGGTGCTGACAGACTTGAGCGCGAGTAACTTAATTAATAGTGATTTCGAAGGTGTTACCGCACATAAAGGGAAATTTGTGGCAAGCGCATTGCGTGGCTCCAACTTTTCCGGTGCCGACCTGACTGGAAGCTTGTTCAAGGCAAGTGATATGTGCGAAGCGAATTTTGACGGTACTAATTTAACTGATTGCCAGTTCTATACCAGTGATCTGATGGATTCGAGCTTTACTAAATCAATCCTTATACGCACCCATTTTAATATGTCAGAGATGAAAGGAACAAAATTCATAGATTTAAAGCTGACTGACGTAAAATTTGACATGATCGATCTTAGAAAAACTACCTTTAACCGTTGTGTCTTTATGGGCGTGGATTTTAAATATTGCGATCTACGAGGACAACGATTTGACGGACAGAGCTTTATTGGCGTTAAGTTCAATAAATCAGCACTGAACGAGGTTTCTTTTCAAGGCGCTACACTAAAAAATACTTCGTTCCATCCCGGTTTTACCTTATCGAAGAAGTATTACCGCGCCATCCAAACCATCTGCTTTGACGGAGCAATGATGGATAAATTAACCTACAATGCACTTAAAGCTTTAAATGCAGATTTATCAAAGGTTACTATTATATAAGGAGTGAAGAATATGCAAAACAGAGCAATCCAAGTGAAAGGATTGCGAAAATCCTATAAAGAGCTTCATGTTCTAAAGGGCGTAGATTTTGAGGTGGAAAGAGGCAGTATTTTCGCCCTGCTCGGCTCCAACGGCGCTGGCAAGACGACGATTGTCAAAATCCTCACCACGCTGCTGAAACCGGATGGCGGGACTGCCATTGTCAACGGATTCGACGTTGTGTCAAAGCCCGACAGCGTGCGGCAGTCAATAAGCCTTACCGGGCAGTTTGCCGCCGTGGACGAGATATTGACCGGGCGAGAAAATCTCATCATGATCGCAAGACTGCGACATCTCAAAAATCCGCGCCAGGTCGCGGATGATTTACTAGACCGCTTCGGCCTGACCGATGCCGCCGACCGCAGGGTTTCCACCTATTCGGGAGGTATGCGCCGCAGAATAGACATCGCCATGAGCCTTGTGGGGAAACCACAAATCATTTTCCTCGATGAGCCGACCACCGGACTTGATCCCGAGGCACGTATTGAGGTTTGGAAGTTTGTCAAAGAACTTGCTAGCGGCGGCACGACGGTGTTTCTAACCACTCAGTATTTGGAAGAAGCCGAGCAGCTCGCCGACAGAATTGCCATTTTGCATGAAGGAAAAATCATCGCGAACGGCACCCTAGAGGAACTGAAAAAGCTGTTTCCGCCCGCAAAGGTGGAATATGTGGAAAAACAGCCGACGTTGGAGGAGATATTCCTTGCAATCATCGGCAAAAAGGAGGAAAAGTAAATGGATACGCTTAAGAAACACTTTTTCAGTGATATGGGTGTTATGCTGTGGCGTTCCATGCTCCATATTCTTCGCAGCATGGACACCATCATCACAGTTACCATCATGCCAATTGCGTATATGCTGCTGTTCGTCTATGTGTTCGGTGGTGCGATTCAAACCGGTACGGATAATTATGTGAATTACCTGCTTCCCGGCATCTTGCTGATTGCGATTGCAAGCGGCATCGCCTATACAGCTTACCGCCTGTTTATGGATATGCAGCGGGGCATCTTTGAACGGTTCCACTCCATGCCGATTGCACGTTCAGCCGCGCTGTGGGGACATGTACTGACCTCATTGGTTTCCAATGCGATTACGGTTATCATTATTATTCTTGTGGCGCTCATTATGGGCTTCCGTTCGTCGGCGGGTGTATTGTCATGGCTTGCCGTGGCCGGGATACTTGCGTTGTTTACATTGGCTTTGACGTGGATCGCGGTGATTGCCGGACTTTCAGCAAAATCAGTGGACGGCGCAGGCGCGTTTGCCTATCCGCTTCTCTTTCTGCCGTTTATCAGTTCGGCTTTTGTACCGACCGAGACAATGCCGCCGGTCGTCCGTGCCTTTGCCGAAAACCAGCCGGTGACCTCGATCGTTGAATCCATCCGCGCACTGCTGTCTGGGCAGCATGCCGGAAATGATATTTGGGTTGCGCTTGCATGGTGCTTGGGTATCCTCATTGTTGCATATCTATTCGCGATGAGGGCTTACAAGCGCAAAGCAGCTTAATGGTTGCAGGCATTAAATAAAAAACAAATAAGCGCCTGAAAAACGGCTTGAATACAGGGTTTTCCGGTGATTTGCCATCTGCCGAAAATGTGCCTTTTGGCGGCGGAGCTACCGGGAAACCCTGTATTTTTATGTGTGTGATTGTTCGTGGAAACACATCCACAGCTTTTCGGGGCGGCTTTTGGCTGGCGGGGTTGTGTAGACGGAAAAGATGGGAATTGATTGCTTGAGGGAACATGTCCAAAAGAATATATAACACGGCATTTTGGAAAGTATATTGACTAGTCGACTACTCTATGTTATTATATAGTAGAACTCAATATAATTGGTTACCAACGTTATTGAATACCAAAGGGGGTGATTTTCTGGAGAACATGAGTGAAATGCTCAAAGGCGTTTTGGAAGGTATAGTGCTGGAAATTATAAGTCACGGCGAAATATATGGTTATGAGATTGCCAAAAAATTACGCTTATTGGGCTTTGAAGAGATTGCGGAAGCTACTGTGTATGCGTTGCTGCTTAGGCTTGAAAAAAACAAGCTGGTTCACATAACAAAAAAACCTTCGGAAATAGGCCCGCCAAGGAAGTTTTATACCCTAAACGAACGAGGATGTGAAGAATTATCTTCTTTTTGGGCAAGATGGAATTTTTTAAGTGAGCGTATCGAAATTATAAGAAAGGAAGGGATTAAAAATAATGAATTTTAGTGATGAGATTAGAGAAAAAATTAAACAGTTTGCGAAGGAGCAATCACAGCATTATTTAGAAGAAGCTGAGATGACTTACTTAGAAAAGCTGCAACATAAAATCGGTCAGACAAAAAGCAAGTTTATAAATAAACTATCAAAACTAAAAAGCCGTTCTGATGTATCACTTGATGTACAAAACGATCTGATTCTCTATATGAGTGATTACATGAAAGATTTGATGGAAAAAGGCTTTTCAGAGCAGGAAGCATTTGAGCGTGCGAAGGAGGAACTAAAATATTCAAGCGAATCAATAAGGACTGCTGACTTACATGATAGATTTGTAGAATATTATAAGAATTACGATCCAGCCGATTACGAAGTCATCGGTCTATTTGATGCTGGATTTATGTTTCTTGGGCTTTCCATTGGAGCACTTGCTGGATTTATAACAAGCGGCGGACGGGAGATGTTCATCTTTGGCGGTTGGATTGATACTCTTATTGGTGGTGTAGCGGGTGTAATAATTGGTTTGGGAATAGGGCAAATCAGTCATGCAATTATTGTATTGAAGAAAAAAAGATGAGAAAAGGAGTGATTGTATGCCAAATGTTATTGAAATTGATAATTTAAGAAAAAGTTTTTCAGTCAAACTGAAGGGCAGAATAACTATGGTCGAGGCTGTACGTGGTATTACGTTTTCGGTAAGTAGTGGTGAGATTTTTGGTTTTCTCGGTCCAAATGGTGCTGGAAAAACTACGACTCTCCGGATGCTTACAACACTTTTATCGATCGATGGGGGTAAAGGAGCTATTTGTGGATACGATCTTGTACGTCAGCCCAAAGAAGTAAGGAGTCACATCGGTTATGTCAGCCAGCTTGGAGGAGCTGACTTGGGGGCAACCGGTCGCGAGAATCTGTTCCTTCAGGGAAGACTTTACGGGATGAGTCGTTATGACGCAGAAAAACGTACGAATGAATTGCTCAATGTTTTTGAATTAACCGAGATGGCCGATAGGATTGTTAGAACCTATTCCGGAGGTCAAAAGCGCCGGCTTGAAATCGCAATGGGTATGATGCACCGCCCTGAAGTGTTATTCCTTGATGAACCGACAATAGGTCTTGACCCGCAAAATCGAACTAATCTTTGGCAACAAATAAGAAAATTACAAAAAGAAGGTATGACTATTTTCTTGACAACACATTACTTAGATGAAGCAGATATCTTATGTGATAGAGTAGCAATTATTGATTTTGGTAAGATTGTTGTTGAGGGTACACCTTTGGAACTCAAAAATCGAATTTCTAGCGACGTTATACTAATTCGATTTTCAAAAGAGAGAATAGAACAAGCAAAAAAGCTATTTGACACTATAAACTTTATAAATGAAAGTGTGGTTGAAGGTGAGAACATCTATCTTTTTGTTAAAGACGGAGCGCAAGTTTTACCTCACATTTTTGAGATTTTAAAAAATAATGGATTGCAAATGCAGTCAGTAACGATGACCAGTCCATCCCTTGATGATGTATTTCTTAAATATACCGGAAGATCGTTACATGATACAAAGGAGGGTATTGCATGAAGACTATTCATGAAACAGGGCTGCTTTTTAAAAGAAGAATGATAGAACAAATTCGATCTCTTATATGGTTTTTCATGGGGATTACAACTCCTTTATTATATCTTATTTTCTTCGCACCTCTTTTGGGTGGCATTCCAACTATAGGGGAAAATAGTGTTGCTGACGCTTTTGTACCAGGTTTGTTAGCTTTATTTGCATTAAATAGTGGCACTGGCATTGCATGGATAATCAATAATGAGCGTACGACAGGAGTTATTGAACGCTTTAGAGTTTCGCCGGTTAATCGTTTATCGCTGTTATTAGGAAATGTATTTAAAGATGTTGCCATGTTTTTGATTACTTCATTAATTGTCATTGCTGTTTCGCATTTTATTGGATTTCACATTCATATATTTGGTCTTACTGTCCTATTTATTTTGCTTTGTTTGGTGACAGTAGTTGTTTCTGCTGCATGCAGTGGTTTAGGGCTAATAGCAAAAGATATAGGCACAATAGCTGCTGTTGTGACAGGTTTACAGCTTCCGATAACTTTGTTGTCTGGAGTTTTACTTCCTATTTCTCTTGGGCCAACATGGCTGCAAGTTATCGCACATTTAAACCCATTATATTATGTGGTGGAAGCTTCTCGCTTATTATCCGGTGGCGTACTTTGGGATATGAAAGTTTTTTGGGCATTTGCAGTTGTGATACTGCTATCTGTGGTTACCATCAGTTGGGCAATGAACATTTATAGAAGGGCTGTATCATAAACACATCAGATGTATATTATATATAGAGGAGTTTGTATGAAAATTGGCGATAATGTTGTGATGTTGGAAATTTCAGATGATATTATGGGTTCTCAGAGGACGATTTATCCTGTCTTAATTTTTGATAATGAAAATGCGATTTTAGTTGATACAGATTTTCCTGGACAATTGCCTAAGATTCGCGAAGCTATAAAAGAGACCGGTGTGCCATTTGAAAGTATTAATGCGATTATATTGACACATCACGATATCGACCATATAGGAAATTTATCAGATATGGTAAAAGAATTGCAAGGTATAGCAAAGGTTATGGCACATGTCGATGAGAAACCATACATTGAAGGTGACTTGAAACCATTAAAATTAGCTCAGCTTGAATCAAAATTGAATGCATTACCTGACGAAATGAAAGGAATATTCAATAAGATGAAGTCATCATTTGATAAAAATAGGACAAAAGTCGATGTGGCATTAAATGATGGCGAAGAACTGCCATTTTGTGGTGGTATTGATGTAATACATACCCCCGGTCATACATTAGGGCACGTTTGCCTTTATTTAAAAAAGACCAAAGTGTTGATTACAGGCGACATGCTAAACATTAAAGACGGAAAACTTGTCCCTTCATCAAAGGATATTAATTTTGACGATGACATGAATCTAAAGTCGATTGAAAAGATAGGCGGATATGATGTTAAGTATGTAATTTGCTACCACAGCGGCCTTTTTAAAAAGGAATGTTAATGTATGATAGTAAGCGTTAGAAGGATAGATGTGTAAAAATCCTTCTGGTATGATCAACAATCTTCATATTGGCAGTTACATTCATACTATTTTTAGTGTTTATTTCTATGAAAACTACAGTAAAAACATAGTAAATACTATAGATGAGAAAAATTGATAACAAATATTACCATAAAATAGATACACTACGCCTATGCTAACTGTAGTTCTTCTAAAATTTCATCAATAGGTA
>NZ_JBPODR010000023.1:0-38682 GCF_051201035.1 Thermoanaerobacterium thermosulfurigenes | reverse complement strand
TCATATGTTGTATGGATGGTCAGCATTTGTTCAACAATTTTTATAAATATCTCTAATATAATTTTTGGCACAGACAAAACCTCATCTCTCAGATTGTTTGGACTAAATTCGACTCAAGTTATTGGATTATTAGGTATATTGCTTATCATATTAATTACGTATGTAGCGAGTAAAGGTTTAAATTGGGTTTCGAAAATTGCTTCAATCGGTGGAACATCGGTATTAGCCATAAACGTCATATTCTTACTTGGCTCGATTGTTGTATTGATAGCGAATGGAGGAAAACTAGCGGAACCAATTACATCGCTTAAATCGTTTGCAATATCGCCAAATCCGTCCTATTTGTCACCGATTGCAGTTTTGTCATTCATAGTATTTGCGATATTTGCGTATGGAGGAACAGAGGTAGTTGGTGGCGTCGTAGATCAAACGGAGAATGCAGAGAAGACATTTCCTAAAGGAGTATTGTTTTCAGCTATAATAATTGCAATCGGGTATTCTTTGGGAATATTCTTGGTTGGCATATTTACAAAATGGAATAGTGTTTTAGCATCTAACAATGTCAATATGGCAAATGCGCAGTATGTGATCATGAATAACTTTGGATATCAAATTGGATTAAGCTTAGGTGCAAGCAAAAGCACAGCAATAATCATTGGCAATTGGTCTGCTAGAATAGTAGCACTATCTGTATTCTTATCATTAATGGGTGCATTTTTTACACTTAGCTATGCTCCATTAAGACAATTGATTGAAGGTACACCTGCAGAATTGTGGCCTGGGAAAACAGCAGAAATAGATGATAAAGGTGTTCCAAAATATGCTATGTGGATACAATGTTTGCTAGTTGCAGTTATGTTGTTCCTTATATCATTTGGAGGAGACATAGCAAAAGTTTTCTTTGCTCGTATAGTTCTAATGACGAATGTAGCAATGACATTGCCATATGTATTTTTGTGCTTAGCATATCCGTCATTTAAAGATAACAAAAAGATCAATAGACCATTTGAGATCTTTAAAAGTAGAACATCTGTAATAATTGCAACTGTATTAACGTCAGTCACAGTAGGATTTGCAAATATTTTCACTATAATCGAACCTGCATTTTCAAAAGATATAGCTTCAACACTTTGGATGATTGCTGGACCATTGTTTTTCACAGTTGTAGCTTTACTAATGTTTAGAAGATATGAGAAAAGTAAGAATGTAGTTAAAGACAATCCTGTAAAAGAAACTTAAGAATATTCAAATAGTATATAAAACATATCATAAATCCTGTAATTACAGGTTTATGATATGTTTTATGCAAATATATGATGCAAAAATTACAGTATTTAAAAATTTGATGGATAAATTACAACATAATAATTCTTTTTCTTATGAGAGGAGATTTAATAATATGAAAAGCGAATGTTTAAATCCATTGACAAATGCTCAGAAGGAGATAGAAAATGCTTGTAAATTGCTAAAAGTCAGCGATTCTGCTTATCAAATATTAAAAGAGCCTATAAGATTTTTGGAAGTATCAATACCAGTAAGGATGGATGACGGTACGATAAGGATTTTCAAAGGCTATAGGGCACAACATAATGATGCTGTTGGTCCAACAAAGGGAGGAATTAGATTTCATCAAGATGTAAATATTGATGAGGTAAAGGCACTTTCAATTTGGATGAGTTTTAAATGTAGCGTTGTAGGTATTCCGTTTGGAGGGGCTAAAGGAGGAGTAATAGTAGATCCAAATACATTATCTAAAAGTGAGTTAGAAAGATTAAGCAGAGGTTATATAAGGGAAATATATAGTATCGTTGGGCCTGATAAAGATATACCAGCACCAGATGTAAATACAAACGAGCAAATCATGGCATGGATGATGGACGAATACAGTAAATTGTCTGGGAAAAATAGTCCTGGAATTATAACAGGAAAGCCGATTATATGCGGAGGTTCTCTTGGAAGAACACAGGCTACTGGTTATGGTGTAGCATTGATGGCTTATGAAGCAACAAAGTATTTAAATTTGGATATAAAGAATTGTACTGTAAGCATTCAAGGGTTTGGCAATGTAGGCAGTTATTCAGCTCTCAATTTACATAAACTTGGTGCAAAGATTATAGCAGTGTCTGATTCAAAAGGTGGTATCTATAAAGAAGGTGGAATAGATATCAATGCATTAATTGAATATGTAAAAGAAAATGGAAGTGTGGCAGGGTTTGATGATGCAGAACAAATAACTAACGATAAAATATTTGAACTCGAGGCAGATATATTTGTACCGGCAGCCTTGGAAAATCAGATAACTACAGATATTGCAAGATCAATAAAGACTAAGATAATATGTGAAGGAGCAAATGGACCCACAACGCCTGAAGCAGATAAAATTTTATATGAAAGAGGTATATTTGTAGTTCCGGATATATTAGCAAATGCAGGTGGTGTGACAGTTTCGTATTTTGAATGGGTACAAAATTTAGACAATTATTATTGGACACTGGAGGAAGTCGAAGATAGGCAGCGAAAGATTATGATAGAGGCATTTAAAAAAGTTTACGAAACTTCAAATGACTATAAAGTAGACATGCGAACAGGTGCATATATTACATCTCTAAATAGAATATATAAAGCCATGGAAATGCGTGGCTGGGTATGATGAGCCATATTTTATAATTGCAATGTCGATGGGGGTAAGTTTCAAATGAAAGATGAAGATTGTATAGGCAAGATAAAGGAAGAAAGCAGTAAATGGCTATATCATTGCGTTGACGAAGTAAAAGAAAGATATCCAGAACGAAAAGAAAAGTTTATGACTCTATCAGGGATAGAAATAAAAAACATATATACGCCTTATAATATAGCTGATTTGGACTATTTAAATGATTTAGGTTTTCCGGGTCAATATCCATTTACGCGTGGTGTTCAGCCAACCATGTATAGAGGAAGGTTTTGGACAATGAGGCAGTATGCAGGATTCGGTACTGCAGAAGAATCAAATGCCAGGTATAAATATCTACTTTCGCAAGGACAGACAGGGTTAAGCATAGCATTTGATCTGCCAACACAGATAGGATATGATTCAGATCATCCGATGGCTGAGGGTGAAGTAGGTAAAGTAGGTGTTGCTGTAGATTCCCTTTTGGACTTGGAGGTTTTGTTTAACGGAATACCCCTTGATAAAGTCAGCACTTCCATGACCATAAATGCTCCTGCAGCAGTTCTTTTGGCAATGTACATTGTTGTCGCAGAAAAGCAAGGGGTTTCTTTAGATAAATTAGAAGGAACTATTCAGAACGATATATTAAAAGAATACATTGCTCGAGGGACGTATATTTTCCCCATTGAACCTTCATTAAGGCTTACAACAGACATATTTAAATATTGTTCCAAATACATTCCTAAATGGAATACAATAAGCATAAGTGGATATCACATAAGGGAAGCGGGAGCTACGGCAGTACAAGAAATAGCTTTTACATTGGCAAACGGAATAGAATACGTGAATGCAGCATTAAAAGCTGGACTTGATGTTGACGAATTTGCTCCAAGGCTTTCATTTTTCTTTAGCGCTCACAATGATTTATTAGAAGAAGTGGCTAAATTCAGAGCTGCCAGAAGGATATGGGCTAGAATAATGAAAGAAAGATTCAATGCTAAAAATCCCAAATCAATGATGCTTAGGTTTCATACACAGACTGGGGGTTCTACGCTAACTGCTCAGCAACCTGACAATAATATTGTAAGAGTTACACTGCAGGCATTAGCCGCAGTGTTAGGAGGAACTCAATCACTTCATACGAATAGCCGCGATGAAGCTTTGGCGTTGCCATCAGAAGACTCAGTTAAGATTGCATTAAGGACTCAGCAGATAATAGCATACGAAAGCGGTGTATGTGATACACCTGATCCACTGGCAGGCAGTTACTATGTAGAGTATTTAACGAATCAAATAGAGGAGAAAGCCTTACAATACATAAAAAAAATTGATGAACTTGGCGGTGCTGCCTGTGCAGTAAAGAGTGGATTTATTCAAAAGGAAATACAGGACAGTGCATATAGATACCAAAAAGAAATTGAAAAAGGTGAAAGGATTATAGTAGGCTTGAACAAGTTTAAAACTGAAGAAAAATATCATGGCAATTTGCTTAAGGTTGATCCTAAAGTTGGGGAGATGCAAAAAGAAAAATTAAAAAAACTTAAAACTGAAAGAGATAATGAGGAAGTAAAGAGAATATTATCAGAGCTTAAAGAAACGGCTTGCGGTCAAGAAAACCTTATGCCAAAAATAATAGATGCAGTTAGAGCGTATGCAACACTTGGCGAGATATGCGATGTGCTACGGTCTGTGTTTGGAGAATACAGAGAGAACATAATCTTGTAAGGGGTGAGAAAATGAAAAGGCCGATTAGAGTTCTTGTGGCTAAGCCAGGTCTTGATGGACATGACAGAGGTGCAAAGGTAATTGCAAGGGCATTTAAGGATGCTGGCATGGAAGTCATATATACAGGATTGAGGCAGACACCCGAACAGATTGTAGAAGCAGCAATTCAAGAAGATGTTGATGTCATTGCATTGAGCATATTGTCAGGTGCTCATAATACGTTATTTCCTAAAATAATGAATCTGCTGAAGTGTAGAGGGGCGGAAGATATCATTGTAATTGCTGGCGGCATAATTCCCGATGATGACATACCATTTTTAAAATCAGTAGGCATAAAAGAAATATTTACACCAGGCACACCAACATCAAAAGCTGTTGAATATGTAATAGAAAATGTGAAAATCTAAGCCTAATGGAAAGAGGCCTAAAAATGCGAGAGGTTGATTTAGAAAATTTATTATTAAAAAGGGACAAAAGAGCCATAGCTAAAGCAATAACCATGGCAGAAAATGGTGATGCAAGAGTTTACGAGATAATCAAAAATCTTTACACCAATACTGGGAAAGCTTATATAATTGGTATTACAGGACCTCCGGGTGTAGGGAAAAGCACTCTTACAAATGAAATAGCAAAATTTCTTCTAAAAGAAAATAATTCAGTAGGAATTCTTGCAGTAGACCCTACTAGCCTTTTCTCAGGCGGTGCCATACTGGGAGACAGGGTTAGGATGAGCGATATAGCGTTAGATGAAAATGTCTATATGAGGAGCATGGGGACGAGAGGCAAGCTTGGTGGATTAGCGAAAGCAACAAGGGCATCGATTCACATATTGGATATTGTTGGTATGGATTATATCATTGTGGAGACATCTGGAGTAGGCCAATCAGAAATTGACATCGTGAAGACTTCTGATACAAATGTAATGGTTTTATCTCCGGATATGGGTGATGACATACAAGCGATTAAGTCTGGGATAATGGAGATTGGCGATATATTTGTAGTCAATAAATCAGATAGAGACGGAGCTGATAAAACAGCAGCAGAAATTAATTTCATGCTTGATCTAAATAGTAAATCAAATTGGAGGCCACCAGTACTAGAGGTTTCTGCACTGTATAGAAAAGGCTGTGATACGCTTCTTTACAAAATAAAAGAGCATCGCCATTATCTTGAAAAAACAGGTGGTCTTAAAGAAAGGAGACTTAAAAATTTAGAGTGGGAGATTTTAGAAATAATAATTGATAATATTATGAATGATTTAAGTGAGAAAATAAGTCAGAAAAATATCAATGAATTGATTAATACGGCATATGCTGGACTGACAAATCCATATATGATTGCAGAAAGCATATATAAAAGTCTCAAGGAGGGCTTCAAATGATAAAAAAAGTTGATCATATAGGAATAGCAGTAAAAAGCATAGAAGAAGCATCTAAGTTTTATGAAGGTGTTTTAGGCCAGAAAATTAGTGGAATTGAACCTTTAAGTTCTGAAAATTTAAAAACCGCTTTTATCCAAATTGGAGATGTTGAGATAGAACTATTAGAGGCTACATCATCTGATAGTCCTGTAGCAAAATTTATTGAAAAAAAAGGAGAAGGAATCCAGCATATAGCTTTAGAAGTCGATGATATTAAAGCGTCTTTAGAAGAATTAAAATCTAAAGGCGTCAGATTAATCGATGAAGTACCTAAGACTGGTGCAGAAGGTTCAAAGATAGCATTCGTCCATCCTAAAAGCACTAATGGCGTGTTATTAGAGCTGTGTCAGAAGTGACATGATTTAAATTTGTAAGTTAAGGGGGATAGGCAATTGGTAGGAAATACAGTTACAGGTGCAATTTATTTATCTATGCTAGATATGATTTTATTAATAGTATTTCTCTTTTTGATTGATGGCATATTAAGGCTATTTCCTTTTTTAAATAAAATATCTAAATATTTAAAAAGTAGGAGATAAAACATGATCATCGTAGATATTATAGAAGATATGTTTAAATCAACAGGTTTAGTGCATTTGACATTTGGAAATATAATTTTAATAGCTTTAGGAATAGCTTTTATTTCGCTTTCTATTATTAAAAAATACGAACCATATCTCTTGCTTCCGATAGGGTTTGGATGCATTGTAGCAAACATACCCTCTACTAATTTGCTTTTACCAAATGGGCTTATAAGTATATTTTACCTTGGTGTTAAAAAGATTATATATCCGCCACTTATATTTTTAGGTGTTGGAGCTATGACTGACTTTGGACCAATGATTGCAAATCCCAGCCTTGTAATACTTGGTGCATTTGCTCATATAGGAATATTTATCGCATTGATAGGGGCGAAAATTTTAGGGTTTTCCATACATCAATCAGCAGCTATAGGGATAATAGGGGGGGCAGATGGACCTATGGCAATTTATGTAACACAAAAACTTGCACCTAATCTAATGGCACAAATATCTGTTGCAGCATATTCATATATGGCATTGATGCCGCTTATTCAACCGCCTATTATGAAACTGTTAACTACAAAAGAGGAAAGAAAAATTATTATGAAACAGCCGAGAGAAGTTTCAAAGACGGAAAAGATTGTTTTTCCAATTGTTATTACCGTATTGATAGATGTGCTATTGCCACCAATTGCACCTCTTATTACTATGATGATGTTGGGAAACTTATTAAAAGAGTCGGGTGTCGTCGATAGATTGGCTAAAACTGCCAGTGGAGAATTGATGAATGTCATAACAATGCTATTAGGCATATCTATTGGTTCAACAATGAAAGCGGATACTTTTCTTACTATTAAGACTTTAGAAATAATAGTTTTAGGGCTTGTTGCGTTTATGACAGGAACGGCTGGTGGCATTTTAGGCGCAAAACTTTTAAACAAATTATCTGGAGGAAAGATAAATCCTCTAATAGGGTCGGCAGGTATTGCTTCTGTCCCTATAGCGGCTCGCGTTTCACACTACGTTGCTATTAAAGAAAATCCATATAATTTTTTAATCATGTTTGCAATGGGGCCAAACTTAGCAGGCGTTTTCGGCACTGCCATAGCAGGTGGAATGATGTTGACCATCTTAGGAGTTCATTAAATCCTATTCATACTGACAATAGATTGGATTTCGATAAGTTTAGAAAGGATAAATTCATTCGATTTTCGAAGGTGATATTGTGAAAAATAAAAAAATATGTATAACCGAAAGCTGGTGCAAAGGGTGTGGAATTTGTGTAGAATTTTGCCCTGCAAATGCTTTAACCATGAAAGATAATAAAGTTTTTTTAAAGATCCCAGAAAAGTGTACATCCTGTGGTATATGTGAACTAAGATGCCCAGATTATGCAATTTATTTAGAGGTGATAGATGATGACGGTAAAATTGATGCAAGGAAATGAAGCGGTTGTAAATGCTGCAATAAAGGCAGGCCTAAACTTTTTTGCAGGTTATCCAATCACTCCTTCTACAGAAATCGCAGAGCTTTGCTCAGAAAAGCTTCCATTAATCGGGGGCAAGTTTATACAAATGGAAGATGAATTAAGCAGTATGGCTGCTGTAATCGGTGCATCATTAGCAGGAGCAAAAGCTATGACAGCCACGTCTGGTCCAGGATTTTCACTTAAACAGGAGAATATTGGGTTTGCATCGATGGCTGAGATTCCATGCGTTATTGTTGATGTGCAGAGATGTGGACCCAGCACAGGTATGCCAACAATGCCATCACAAGGCGATGTAATGCAGGCAAGATGGGGAACCCATGGAGATCATCCCATAATAGTCATGTCGCCGTCATCAGTAAAAGAGGCGTACGAAATAACGATTAAAGCATTTAATCTTACATATAAATACAGGACACCTGTGATTTTACTGTTGGACGAAGTTATAGGCCATCTTAGAGAAAGAATCGAAATCGAGGATGTACAACATGTCACAAATGAGAAATTTGATTTACCTGATATAAATGAATATATTCCTTATAAAAATGTATTAAATGGCGTTGCACCGTTTATACCATTCGGTCTGGGGTATAAATATCATGTTACCGGACTTGCCCATGATGAAAAAGGATATCCTACAAATAACACTGATGTAAACGAAAAACTTATGGTGAGGCTTTTAGGTAAGATTGAAAACAATACAGATGATATCTGCATTTACGATGAGAATATAAAGCAAAACAGCGATGTTCTTATTGTTTCTTACGGTTCTTCTGCAAGAGCGTGTAAAGAGTCAATAAAAATGCTTGGCGAATCGGGGATTAATGTATCTTTTTTTAAGCCAATAACAATCTGGCCTTTTCCAGAAATACATTTTAAGAAAATAAGCGAAAAATTCAAATATATTTTTGTAGTTGAAATGAACAATGGACAACTTTATTTGGAGATTGACCGTTTAATTAAAGGTTTTGGGAAAGTGATTAAAATAAATAAATTTAATGGAGAATATTTGACACCACAATATATATATGAAAAGGTAAAGGAGTCTTTATGATGGCATCTGAACTCATTGAAAAATATTATAGAACCGATACATTGCCTACTATATGGTGTCCAGGATGTGGCAATGGCATAATAACATCAGCAATTGTAAGAGCAATTGATAATTTAAACTTAGATCGAGATAAAATCTGTATTGTATCTGGAATTGGATGTTCATCGAGAGCTTCAGGATATCTTGATTTTAATACGCTTCACGCGACACATGGAAGGGCATTGGCATTTGCCACTGGCATAAAGGTGGCTAATCCATCTCTTACAGTTATAGTCATTACTGGCGATGGAGATTGTGCTGCTATAGGTGGCAATCATTTTATCCACGCATGCAGACGAAATATAGATTTAACTACAATAATGTTCAATAATAACATCTATGGTATGACAGGTGGTCAGTATTCGCCATTTACACCATTTATGGGCAAATCTACTACGACACCATATGGGAACATAGATAGAGATTTCGATATGTGTGAACTTGCAATAGCCGCAGGAGCCACATATGTCGCCAGAAGTACGTCTTACCATGTACAGCAATTAATCAAATTGATAGAAAAAGGAATTATGCATAGAGGGTTTTCATTTATTGAAGCTATTAGTATGTGCCCTACGTATTATGGAAGAAAGAACAAGAAAGGCGATGCTAAAGAGATGCTAAAGTGGCAAAAAGAGCACGCTGTTTTAATCAATAACGCAAAAAAAATTTCTGAAGAAGAGCTTTCAGATAAATTCTTAATAGGAGAATTTTTAAACATAGATGAACCGGAATTTACTGAAAAATATGATAAAATGATTAATTTATTGAAGGTGAATAATGATGATAACTAAGTTTGAGATGAGATTTGCGGGTACAGGAGGACAAGGAATAATTTTAGCAGGCATAATATTGGCAGAAGCTGCATTATTAGATGGAAAGAACAGTGTTGAGACACAATCGTATGGCCCTGAAGCGAGAGGCGGTGCAAGTAAGTCTGAAGTAATAATCAGCGATGATATTATAGATTACCCTAAAGTGCAAAAACCAGATATATTAGCGGTGCTGTCTCAAAAAGCATACATTATGTACAAAAATGATTTAAAAAGCGATGGAATTGTAATAGCTGACAATTCAATTATTGCAAATGACAATGCAGTGAACAAAGTCTTTTTACTACCTATAATAGAAACTGCCAAGAACGATGTCGGAAGCCTCTTCACTGCAAATATAGTTTTGCTTGGGGCTGTTGCTGAGCTGACCAGAATAGTATCAAAAGAGTCACTTCTAAAAGCTATTATTCAAAAAGTCCCAAAAGATACAGTGAAATTAAATGAGAAGGCTCTTGAAGCGGGCTATAGTATTGCTGGCAATGTTTTGATTAAAATTTGATGTAAGCAAGTGTGGTTAACTAAGAGAGATTATAGTGTTTTTGATAAACTTGGTCTTATAATGATTAGACCAAGTTTTTGTGTATTAAAAGGTAGTGAAAATAGGCATTCTTTTGCCATAGAAATCACCTTTATGAGCGTAAACGTTAGTATATTTTTGCTATAGGAGACGTAAGAATAAAAAATAAATATATTGACACAATATTAAGCTAGTGTTATTATATGATAAGTACAGTAAGTACACTAAAGACAATGAATTTATAAATACTTATTAGCGTGATGAAGGTGATATAGTATTGCGAGTTATAATTAGAAACATACCAGGAAAACCAATTTATGAGCAGATTAAAGAACAAATTAAAGAAGCAATACTTAGTGATGAATTAAAAGAAGGAGACATGCTTCCATCTATTAGGCAGCTTGCTAGTGAATTAAAAGTAAGTGTTGTTACAACGACAAGAGCATATTCTGATTTAGAGCAGGAGGGTTTTATTGTAAATATACAAGGTAAAGGATGTTTTGTTACTTCTAAAAACAATGAAATTGTACGGGAGCAGTTGCTTCGCAAAATCGAAGATAATTTTGCGGCTGCTATAAATGCTGCAAAAATAGCTAATTTGTCTCATAATGAATTAATTCAGATACTTAAATCTATGTTGGAGGAAAATCCATATGAATAATGCTATTGAAATAAAAAAGCTTTGTAAAAAATATAAAGATTTTTCATTGAATAACATCTCTCTTAATTTGCCTATGGGATATATTATGGGATTTGTAGGTCAAAACGGTGCTGGTAAGACTACTACGATTCGTCTAATTCTTAATATGATTAGAAGAGATGGTGGTGAAATAAAAATATTTGGTTTGGATAATGTGCAGGACGAGCAAAAAATCAAACAAGATATTGGAGTAGTTTTTGATGATGTATATTTTGTTGACAGTTGGAAGGTATGGGAAGTAGAAAAAGCAATAAAAGGTTTTTACAGCAATTGGAGTAGCAAGTTATTCAATCGATATACGAGTGATTTTAATCTTCCTATGGATAAAAAAATTAGAGAGTTATCTCGCGGCATGAAAATGAAGCTAATGTTGGCTGTTGCAATGTCCCATGAGGCTAAGCTCTTAATACTTGATGAACCGACGAGTGGGCTTGATCCTGTTGCACGTGATGAGCTGCTTGAAATATTGGCAAAATACATTTCCGATGGACAGAAAAGCATTCTTTTTTCTACCCATATTACTTCAGATCTTGAAAAAATCGCCGACTATATTACGATTATCGATCATGGAAACATTTTTTATTCGGGAACAAAAGATGATTTACTTGATAGTTTTTGTATTATTAAGGGAGACATGAAAGACCTATCGGATTCACTTAAAGAAAAAATAATAGGGCTTACTACAAATATTGTAGGATTTGCAGGACTAATTCCATCTTCTGAAATAAAATATTTGCCTCCGCAAATCATAACTGATACACCTTCTATTGACGAGATATTAGTATTTATAAGCAAAGGAGAAAGATATAATGAGTAACATTTTCAAATCTATAAAGCTTGATCACAACATCATGAAGAGCCGCTATCCCATGTTCATGATTGGTTACGTGCTAGGAGTATTCTTAGCAGTTATTTCAAAAATACCTATTTTTGGTGCTTTGGTTGTTATGATTATTTCGGCACCTCTTACCGGTCAGTACTTTTCAATATACGAAAAAAACAATCTTGAAAAATTATATGGAATATTACCGCTCAAGAAATCCGAAGTCGTTCTAGGCAGATACTTGTATGCTATGTGCATTGTCATCATAAACGGCGCTATCGCAGCTATAGTGGCATACATCATTTCGCTTTTAACAAATAGGGTAATGACTGCTCCTGAATTCTTGACATATTTGTCTGCAGGCTTCCTTTATGTATGTCTGATGATTGCAGTTATATTTCCATTGTATTTTAAGTTTTCGTTCTCTAGAGTGTATGTATTTTCAAATTTGCCATTTTATTTGATTTTTATAGTAACCTTTGCTTTTACGAGAAAAACAAATATTCTTGGTCAGACGGGTACGCTGGCAAGGTATCTGGCATCACACTTTATTATAATAGTGGCAATCATGTTTAGCCTGGGGCTTATCCTTTTGGCTCTTTCGTGTCTTTTATCCTGTGCTCTTATCGAAGGAAACATAGCGGTAAGCATTTCTACGGAAAAATCCGAAAAACGCTTATATTTTGCTGACAATTTACGTACATGGATGGTGATACTGGTTGTGCTGCAACACCTTGCAGAGCTTTACAACATGTTGTATTTGTTTATGATGTTGAACCAAGCATATTTTATGGGTCTTTTATTTCTGCTGTCAGGGTATTTCACGCCAGGATCCTTCGAACGAAAAGGTGCCTTGCAGTTTCTAAAGGACAGACTGCTGCGCTTAGGCATCCCTACACTTGTTTATGTTTTAATACTTAGTCCAATTGCGTCTTGGGGCTATCGAATGATGCATTCATCTCCTGGAAGTGTAGTGCAAGGTCGTTTTGCTCTGGGGCCGATGTGGTTCGCAGTGATGTTGTTTGTTTTTGATATTGGATATTTTGGGTGGCAGATGATTAAGAGAAACAGAAAAGAGCATATGGTTGAGAACTCTCTACCTAAGCTCACATTCTATAAAGTTGCTTTTTTTACGTTGATACTGGCAGCCGTCAGCTACCTGCTTAGAATCTTCATTCCATATGGTGTGTCAATACTAGAATTCCCATCACTTGCTTATTTACCACAATATCTTGGCTTCTTCATGATCGGGACACTTTCATACGAGCGGGATTGGCTGCGCACGATTCCTGGTTTCTTTGGGCAGATTGGTTTTGTTTTGGCGATGATAGCTACATTTATATTGCTTCCCACAGCGCTTATAGGCAGGAACGGCTTATTCATAGGTTATGGTAGTTGGCAGTCGGCTGTATTCGCATTGTGGGACTCGATTTTTGCAGTGGGAATGAGTCTTGCGCTTATCACTTTCTTTCGCCGCTTCCTAAATAGCGGAAAAAAATTTGGTCGATTCCTCTCACAGCATTCTTTTATAGTGTACATCATCCACGCCCCCATTATCGTTTACTTGATGATGGCACTACGTGGTATTCATACAAATCAGCTATTAAAATTTGGCTTGACAGCAGTAATAGGAATTCCACTTTGCTTTGGCGTTGCCTATCTTATCCGGTTGATTCCGCATGTGAAAAGAATTTTCTGAAATCTAATCTTTTCAATGATAAGATATAAGCTTTATTGAAATGCATGGTGGTAGAATAGAAGTTGCGAGCAAAATTGACAAGGGACAACTTTTACGATAATACTACCTCAACAAGATTTAGCAGGATTGGGAGTTTGAATCCTGCTAAATTTTCTTTGTATCGATCCAATTGTATACACGTTTATTTACTTCATCCCATTTGACATTGTTCATGAAAGCGTCAATGTATCCCTTTTTGTCTGTCCCATAATCTATGAAATATGCATGTTCGTAAGTGTCGATTATTAAAAGTGGAGTCGATCTTGAAATGACGCCATGATTGTGAAGATCCTGCAAATAATTGTGAAGCTTTAAGTCAATTGGGTCAAAGCAAAGAACTGTCCAGCCCCTTGACGATAGTGCACATGCTTTAAAGTCGTTAAGCCAGTTTTCATAAGAACCGAAATCGCATGTTATCATAGAAGCAATTATTCCTGTTGCAGGACCACCTGTTCCACCAAGGTTTTCGAAGTAAAGCTCGTGCAGTTTTACGCCATCTAATGCATATGTTTCTTCCAGCTTAAGCTCTCTATATTCACTGTATGTTGCATTTGCTTTTTCTCTATCAGATGTGGTTAGTTTCTCCCAAATTTCATTTGTCTTCGATACATATCCTTCATACAATTTATAATGCTCTTGCAACGTCTTTTGTGATATGCCGTTTAATACCAAGTTATACTTTTTAGGTATCAACCTTTTCAATTATCTTACCTCCCGTTAAACTTTTTCTGCCAATATTATATGATTTTGAAGTATACTGTGATACAATAAATTAAAACATGATATGAGTTGGAGGTGTTTTACTTGGATATAAATGAAATAAAGATTGAGACGAAGGAAGTCATTGAAGAGCTTTTAGATATAGCCGATGTAAGAAGTGGAGGACTTTTTGTATTAGGTGGTAGCACAAGTGAGGTCATAGGTCGAAAAGTTGGAACGTCAGGAAGCCTTGATATAGCGAAAGCGATTGTGGACCCGATATTGGAATCTGTAAAGAAGAGAAATTTGTATTTGGCTGTACAAGGATGCGAACATTTAAATAGGGCCCTTCTTGTGGAAGAAGAGGCTATGATAAAGTACAATCTTGATGAAGTATCTGTGATCCCTCAGGTACATGCAGGTGGTTCATTGCAGACTTATTCTTACAGCGTATTTGAAAGACCAGTTATGGTGGAGAGCTTGAAGGGATTAGGACATGCGGGTCTTGACATAGGACTTGTATTAATTGGTATGCACTTAAGGCCTGTAGTTGTTCCAGTTAGGTTAAAGCACAGTAAAATAGGCGATGCTACGATAGTGGCTGCTAAGACGCGGCCTAAGTTAATCGGTGGAGAACGGGCAATATATAAAAAGCAATAGTTGTTGTGATAGTAGAGGTATTTCTGGCATCTGGGATGTTTGTACATGAAGCAAGTGTATTTATAGTTACGCTAAATGCCATGAGACTAATGAAGTATAAAGGGCGCCTCAGATAAGCGCCCTTTATTGCTATTTTTCTATTTTCAAATATCTTACTAATATTGACGCTGCTTCAGCTCTGGTAAGATTGCCGTTTGGATTAAAATATCCATTATTGCCCTTCATCAAATCCAGTCCATAGGCAATTGCCACGTATCCTTTTAAAGAACTGTCTACGCTATTGGCATCTTTTAAGAAATCCAATGTGTAGATGTCATTTATGTCGGCAACATATTTTAAGCCAAGACTTCTTACGATGAATTTTGCTGCTTCTTGCCGAGTCACTTTAGAGTCGGGATTTTTCTCATTCTCTGTGATGATTTTATTGTTAATTGCTACGTTGTAATAATTATCGTAGTTTTCATCATCGTTGGAACTGAGAGGTATTATTATGCTGTTTGGCTGGAAAGATTTTACCAGCATTTTTATAAAATCTTTTTGCAGTATATAGTCATTTGGCATGTACTTGCCATCTTTTCCATCTACTATGCCATACTGTAATAGAAGTAGTATGTCTTTCTCTGCCCAATTTCCAGCTATATCTGTAAATTGGGTACTTTTATCCTTTTCGATTGGGTTTCCTGAGAAATCGACATAAGCTCCTGTCTTTGCATCTATTAATCCATTGAAGTTGTTCACTTGATACACAAGTTTTACATCTTGTGGAGGCGTATCGTATACTTTGTCTGGTGCGTAGTAGATGATGTAGGTAAGCTGCAAGTCGCTATTTTTAAACAAAGCATCGTACGCATTGTCAAGGCTTATTATATTTTTACTGTCTGGCAAATTTAGATTTATCCAGCTATAATTGTATGATACTATGTCTCCAGTGTACTTATTGACGCCTATATATATGGAATCAAAAGGACACTGTATGCCATTTGCCATATACACGTAGTTAAATGACATATACGGCGAATTATCATAAGGAGATGTTGGAACGTCTTGATATTCCATTTGTTTGAATTTATCTGGCTGTATCTTGTTTAAGTATTCTTCGGCTATGCCTTTTAACTGATCTTTCGTGTACTTCGGCGTTTTTCCTTGAACATTATTTTCACTGCTGTCGCTTCTTGTAAATGTCATTAATTCACCTGTTGTAGCGTCAACTGAAGCCGTTATATAGTTGTAGTTGCTTCCATCAGAGTATGACCAACTAAAATCCCAAATTGCACTATCGGAATTTGAACTATTTTTGAAAAGATTGGAAGATGTAAGGTTGTACTGAGATCCTATTGTAAATGGAAGTTTTTCTTTTACCATTTGAATAGCCTTGTCTTTTGAGATGTATTTTGAAATGTCGTCTACAGCTTTTTGTTCTTCAGGGGACAAAACTGATTGCGAATTAGCCGATTTTGTAGACATTCCACCAGTGCCACCAATCATGGGTCCGTAATAGTTTTGAGGCAAGACTGTACCGCTTATGGCATCAATAGGCTGGTTGTTTACAAGTGCGTAAACTAATATTGCCTGCGGTTTTGGGTCATTGTTTCCATAAACATCTTTGTAGACCACATTGTACTGCAATCTAAGGCTGTTGTTGCTTTTGTATATTTCTATTGCTTTATCTTTTGAAATGGCTAATTTGGGATCAGGGAAGTTGTAATTGTCATTCCACGTCAAGTAGTAAGACTGAACTTCTAAAGTGTTTTTGTTTACTTCTATAGTTATGTGATTTCCTTCAAATGTGATTCCATTTACCACTTGTGCAAAATTGAAAGAATATGCGTTGCTGTAGGCGATTTTTGGGCTTAGACCCAGGTAATCGTCGCTTTCCTGCTCTTTCGTTTCTTTAAACTTTTCTGGGATAACCTTGTTTAAAAAGTCGACTGCCACTTTTTTGGCATCGTCTCTTGAGTATTTAGGTATTACGCTGTTTGAACCGCTGTTAGGCTTATAAAAGTTGTAGCCTGTTATCTCGCCTGTATCAGCATTTACGTTTACTGTGATAGTGCTGTTTGTGCTGGATGTCCATGTTAAATACCATGTCTTATTGCCATCGCCTTCATAGTAGTTGGAACTAAAGCTGTATCCATCTGTCGGAAGATTTAACTTTTCTTTCGCAATCTCAATAGCTTGCTTAAGCTCAATTTTGCTGTTTGTCTGGGCAAGCACGTCAGAAGGAATAGCTGCTGCTAAGATAAACATGGCAGTTATTAAAATAGCCAAGAGCCTTTTCATCTGAAAACCTCCTCTTTATTTTAGTATTCTACATCAATTCATTAGACGAATGATGTGTGAAAAAAGTTCCATAAAATGCATCAAATTCTATTTAAAATGTTCCAAATGTCAGGATCTTCTTGACCCAGCCTCCAAACAGCTATGCCTGATATACCGTATTGAGATACTAATGGCAGTTTTGCTTGAAAACTTCTGGCATCTTCAAACCATACGGTGTGTTTTACGGAGTCCACTGTATAAGTGTACGTGGATTCTTGCGCGGTCTCGTCGTATTCGATTTTGACGCCGAGATTTTTGGCTGTCTCTATGGCTTGAAAGTAAGATAATGTCCTTGGGTAGTTTGAGCCTTCTGCCCAGTCATAGCCGTAAACTGCCATGCCAAGCCAAATTTTTTTCGGCTCAATGGACTTTGTGGCGTAATCTAATACACTGCGAACAAATCCAATTGATGCAATGGGACCGGGCTTCGAGAAGTGTTCGTCGTATGCTAATACGTATGCTTGATCTGTAAATTGACTTAAGACAGTGTATTGAAATGCGCCTGAGAAAGGATGTCTTGGGTTGTCTTCTGTTTCTGCCGGCAATGAAATCGTGACAATCTTATTGGCGTTTTTTAGCGAATAATAAAGTTCTTCCATAAATGCGTTAAGATTGCTTCTGTCTTCTGGTGGCACAAACTCAAAATCGATATTTATTCCTGGATAGTTATTTGATAATGCCATGTTTACTATGCTGTTTACTAATATGCTTCTTAAAGATGTATTGGATATTAAATCATGTATAAGCTGTGATTTTTTCGGATCAGAATAATTGTGTACAATAGGAAAGATAGGTAAATTATTCTGAGATGCTATGCTTTTGACGTCTTGCGACGACATATCCGCCAGCGTGCCGTCTGGCTTAACGCCGTACCAGAAAGGTATAAGCGTCGTTATTTGAGAAGTGTGTTCTCTTAGATCATCTATAGCACCTGGTGCTATATCAAAATACCATTTGTTATCCATAACGATACCTCCTAAAATATTATATTTTATAATACGCCATTATATATCCTTTGTGATTTACGACGCTCCGCAAAATTTTGCTTCCAAAAATACCTTGTATTGAGTATAATTTATAGTAAGTGTTTAAGTAAATTTAAGAAACGGGGTGATGTTAGGTTTTTAATTATCGACTAAAAAACAAATCGATTTAAGATTTAAAGGAGGTCTTAACATGGACAAGAGATTGTACCGCTCGAGAAACCAAGTTATCTTGGGAGGCGTTTGCGGTGGCATAGCAGAGTATTTCGATATAGATGTGACTATAGTGAGGCTTATTTGGGCTCTGATTGCCTTGGTGGGAGGTTCTGGCGTTTTACTTTATATAATTGCTTGGATCGTTGTTCCGGAAAATCCATATCAATTAAAAAATGATGATTATAATGGTGAAAATGCTAATGTTGACAAAGAGCATGAAAGGCCAAAAATTTCTTCAAACAGAAAAAGCAGCGAGGTATTTGGATGGATTTTGATTGCTTTAGGCTTATTTCTTCTCGTCAGGATATTCATGCCATGGTTTGATTTAAGGATTTTTTGGCCGGTGCTTCTTATAGCATTTGGACTTTTATTTATATTTAAAAAATAATGGTAAAAGTATCGGATTTTCCGACATTTTACCATTTATCAAACAAATTCAGTTTTTTTGCTATTAGGTAAAAAGCAAATATGGCAATAAGCAGTATTAGTCCGCCAAAAAAACCTATTGCCTGTTTTGGAACGATTAGCGTCGATAATAGGACGGCCGTCAATAAAATTATGGTAAGCCATGGTCTTATAGGAAACCCGCGCCTTTGACATTCAAAGTAATCCGGGTTTTTCTTCTTAAGCATAGGTCTGTATTTGATGAAAGTGTACAAGATGATGATCCAGTTAAAAAATTGTATGAATCCTGTAGCACTCGTTATATATTCGTAAACATCTTTAGGAAGGATGTATGAAAGCACGACGGCAACAAGAAGTCCGAAACTGCTTATCAACAGGGCGTATATAGGCACATCTCTTTTGCTTAGCTTGCTTAAAAAAGTCGGTGCAAATCTTCCTTTTCCTAAAGAATACATGACCTGCGTTACTCCGTACATGGCTCCATTCATAGTAGTCAGTGCTGCTGTAAGAATGATAAAATTCATTATTGAATCGATATATGGTATCTTTGTAAATGAAAGTAGCTTTATAAAGGGGCTTTCTTTTGTGGACACTTCATACCATGGAATCACTCCTAAAAGTACGGCAATAGACGATAAGTACAATATGGACAGAAATAGTACAATGTACCTTCTCGCTATAGGTACATATTTTTTTGGTTTTTTTGTTTTTGATGCTGTCATGGCTGTGACTTCTATACCACCAAACGGTATTAAAGACATAAGCATTGCTCCTAAAAATCCTTTAATGCCATTTGGTAAAATGCCTCCATGAATGTAGTAGTTTTTAAACCCTATATTGCCTTTATTGCCAAATGCACCGAAAAGTGCAAATATGCCGATGACAGTTATTATAAATAAAGCGGATACTTTTATTGTTGAAAACCAAGCTTCTACGGTGCCAAAATTTTTTGTGCCTAATGCGTTCACACAGATTACCATGATGGAATAAATCAGTGCGAATATCCAAAGTGGGACTTTAGGGAACCAAAACTTAGTAAAGATTGCTGATGCCGTCACTTCGCTGGACATGATGAATACACCTGCTGTCCAGTATACCCATCCGCTTAAAAACCCGCCTATGTCGCCTAAGGCTTCTTCAGCGTATACTCTGAAAGAGCCGTCAACAGGATTTGCAACGATCATTTCAGAAAGGGCGCAAAAGACTTCAGACATTATAAATGCTGAGATAAGGTAATCTAATAGGACTATTGGTCCCGCTGTATGAATCGCTATGCCGCTTGCTAAGAAGAATCCGGCTCCAAGTATTCCACCTACGCCTACTAATACCAGTTCGTTAACAGATAGATTTCCTTTTTCCAAAGCAATACCTCCATTATACAATTCATTCAATGACTTACTTTTTATTATTTGTAATTATTATGTGTTTTATTAACTTGAATTTTGGTTATACATGATGTAAAATTTCATTTATCAAAAATTATTGTGGAGGAAAGCCATGAAGTATTACATGTTAGATAGAATTGAAAGACTGCTTTTGTATTTTGTTACATTTATCATTTTATTAAGTGTGGCTGTATTGTTTGTGTTTGTCTTCGTAGATGTCAATATGAAAGGTATCAATGTGGAGCTGTCTGTATTGTGGTGGATACTTTACATAATCTTGTCTATGGCTTTGACAGTTGCATTATTTTCTATAGGCATTTCACAAGTCATTTTGCTTGAAGATTATTTTGTCGTATCATTGGGCATCATGGGCTTTGTCAGAATAAGATACGACAACATCGCTGAAATAAATGAAATAGAGAAAAAAATTAATTATAAAAGAGGTATTAACTTAAAAAACGATGTTTGCAGTTTGATCATTTCGAAAAAAAGTTTATTAGAAGTACAATTAAAATCACCAATTAAAATCTATTACTTTTTGCTATTTGACAGATATGCAAATGATATTGTCTTTTCAGCACCAAATTTGAAAGTATTAAAAGAAGAAATAAACAAAAAAATGTGATTCATATTTTCACAAATTTTATCATAGATAAAGTATTAAGCGCGTCTTTAAAGGCCTGCGCTTTAGATCGATAAAATTTGTGAAAAGAGGTGCAAGCGTTGCAAGCAAAAAACAGATTTATCGTGGTATTTGCGATTTTTATTATTTTAGCGTTTAATGCGACACCATCTTACGGTTTTACAAATACCATGACAGTCAATATACCGTCAAGGACAATATATTTTGTCTCGCAAAATATGTCAAAACTTTATCCGATAGCAGTTGGCAAGATCATTTCTACATCCCCATTGGGAACATACAGGATCATAAATAAGCAAGTAAATCCTAAATGGGTATCGCCGTGGAATGGCGAAGTTGTACCATCAGGACCTGATAATCCTTTGGGATATAGATGGATGGGGTTTTACAGCGATTATGGAATACATGGGAATAACATGCCATCATCCATAGGCACTTTGGCGTCGTCGGGATGCATAAGGATGTACGAAGCGGATGTCGAAGAACTTTTTGATATGGTAAGTTACGGCGACATTGTGAATGTGGTATACCAAACGATTTTTCCAAAGACTTCTCCGACTGGCGGCATGGCATTATTCGTGTATCCGGATTTCTACAAAAAAGGCTTGAATACAAGGCAGCACATTGAAAGTGAGCTGCAAAATTACGGCATAAAAGTAAGCGATGATACATTTAGAAAATTGTACAAATACGTAAATGTGAAAGATCCGTTGGTATTTTCGGAAGGATATAAGGTTATCAGAAACAATGAACTTGTCAGCAGCAATGTGTACAGATCTCAGGATGGCCAATTTTATATGTGGGTTGGTGATCTAAAAGGTTATTTAAACATTGATGACGAGAAAATTAAGGATTTAAAATCAGTTTCAGTAGACAATGCAAACTACGTAAACATTGATGATATAGCAAATTTGACAGGTTTAAAGTTTATTGTAGACGATGATACAAATACGATTAAAATGATTGGAAATATAATTTACTATGATGGCAAGTTTTTGTCTACCACTAATTACGCAGATTATCAAAATAGAGATATTTACATTCCAATCAAAGAATTTTTTATTGCGGCAGGACATACGGTGGAATGGGATCCGCAAAAGGGAGTTATTGTAGATGGCAAAAGTATTAAATACAAAATATACGAAAGCAAATCGTACATAAATCAAAAAGATTTGAGAAGTTTATATGGGTTAAATATCACTGTAGATTCATCATCAAATAAAATATACATTAAGCGCGATTAGCGCCTTTTTTTGTGCTTTTTTTCTCAATCTGCTAAAATAGAAATGACAGATCGTTTGGAACTTATCACTTCTTTTTTCGTCAAATCACAGTGAGGGGAGGTTTTATTGTTGGATGAAAGACAGCTCCTTTTTAAAGCACAGGAAGGAGACATTGAATCGTTTGAAAATGTTATAGTATCTTATCAGAATTACATTTACAATGTCATATACAGGATAGTTGGAAACAAAGAAGATGCGTTGGATTTGACGCAAGAGACGTTTATCAAAGTATTTGTGAATATAAAAAAGTTTAAAAGCAAAAGTGAGTTTAAGACGTGGCTATACAGGATCGCTGTAAATACTTCTCTTGATTTTATGAGAAAGAGAAAAGGTGTTGAAGAACAATTGCACAATATAAGTGATTTCAAAACGCCTGAAGATATTTTCGACGATAAGATGACGAGAGATATAATCATGAGTGAATTGAACAAGCTTAAGAATGATTACAAAATCGCAATAATACTTAGAGATATAGAAGGGCTTACATACAGTGAAATAGCAGAAATAACAAATTCAAATATCGGGACAGTAAAGTCCAGGATATCCAGAGCCAGAAGTGCGCTTAAAGAAAATCTCAAAAAAATACCGGGCTTTATAAATATTTTTGATGAAAGGAGGCAATTGTGATGGAGTGCTATGCAGTCAGAAGGCTATTAAATCTCTATATAGACGAAGAACTGGATAGAAAATCAATGGACGATGTACGGACACATTTAGATTCATGTGAAGAATGCAAATTGGAATACAATGAGCTTCTATATACAAAAAGGCTTTTAGAAAATATGCCTCCTTTAGAGTTGCCAGATAATTTTGGCGAGATGCTTCACATCAAATTGATTGAAGAAAAGAAAAATAATCGTCGGAAGCCGATAAAAAGGATGTTTGCAATTGCTGCTGCCGTTATCGCTTCAATATTTGTATTGTCATTCGGATTTGATTTTTTGATGAATAATATTAAATTGTCTTCTCAGCCGCCTTTAAGCGTCAAAAGTGCTGCAAATTATTCATCGGAGGCTTCTACAGGAGGGAAAGAAGCTGCACCGAATCTGAAAAATAGCGTTTATAGCAGTTCGAATCAGACAAATAGAGGTTTAGATTCAGGATACGAGAGGAAAATAACAAAAGACGCTGCAATATCCATTGAGATGAATTCTGTAGATGAAGGCTATAACAAGATTTTAAACATAAGCAAACAGTACAATGGGTATATTGAAAGCACAAGTGAAAATACTTCAGAAAGTGGTCAAAAGACAGTCAACATCGTGCTAAAGATTCCTGCTGATGATTTTGAGTATGCCATATCAAACATTAAGTCTTTAGGCCATGTCAAGATGATTAGGATAAACAGCAGCGATATTACAGAGCAGTATTACGATGTTCAAGCACGAATAAAAAATTTAGAGATACAAGAGGAAAGCCTCCAAAACTTGATGAAAAAAGCTTCAAACATTTCAGACATATTGCAGATTGAAGACAAATTAAATGATGTGCAGACCCAGATTGATTCGTACAAAAGTCAGATAAAGCTGTGGGATAGCATGACAAACATGAGCACCATTAATTTAACTTTCCTGTCAGTTGTCCCTCAATCTGCGATAGGTAAAATCTTTGATGGAAGTTTTTTTAAAGATGTTTTAAATGCAGGGGCAAAAAGCTTCAATGTATTTTTCGAATTTATAAAGTATGTAATTGTGATGATAATATACCTGTTGCCATTTGCAATACTCATATATCTTGCATATAAAGGATATAGATTGTTCAAAAAATAATCATGGACAATTTACATCCTCTTTTTTTTGCGGTATATTAGATTACAAGAAGTTAAATAGGAGTGAGTGTATGTCGAAATTTTTGATCATAGATGGTAATAGCTTGATGTACAGGGCGTATTTTGCCCTGCCTGATTTGATGAACAGCGAAGGAATGCATACAAATGCCATATACGGTTTTTCAATGATGCTTCTTAAATTGCTGGAGGAGGAGAAACCAGACTACATAGCAATAGCTTTCGATAAAAAGGCTTCTACATTTAGGCACAAGGAGTACAGTGCTTATAAAGGAACCCGCCAGTCGATGCCAGAAGAGCTGATAGAACAGGTGGATATTTTAAAAGATGTGATAAATGCATTTAACATAAAGACCATCGAGATAGAGGGATTTGAAGCAGATGATATCATTGGTACAGTATCAAAAATTGCTTCCGAAAGTGGGATGGATGTGCTTATCGTCACAGGCGACAGAGATGCGCTTCAGCTTGTGTCGGCAAATGTAAAAGTAAAAATATGTAAAAAAGGCATAACGCAGATGGATGAGTACGATGAAAAGGCGGTCTTTGAAAAGTATGAAGTGACGCCGCTTCAATTCATAGACTTGAAAGGGCTTATGGGAGACAAATCAGACAACATTCCAGGAGTGCCCAATATAGGGGAGAAGACGGCCATAAAGCTTGTTAAAGAATTTGGATCAATTGAAAATTTACTGATGAATACAGATAAGTTAAAAGGGAAAATAAAAGAAAATGTAGAAAACAATGCAGAATTAGCTGTTTTAAGCAAACGGCTTGCTACGATTGAGAGAAATGTTCCTATTGATATTGATTTGAATGAATACGCGGTTAAAAATTACGATGTCAATAAGCTTACAGAGCTATTTGAAAAATTGGAATTTTCAAGCCTCATCTCAGATTTAAAAGATGATAGTCGTGATACAAAGGATATTAAAGAATGGCCTGTAAGAGATTTTACATACGTTAAAAATGTTTTAGGAAAGTTTGATGTTTTGTCATTGTATCCATTCATATATGATGGAAAGATAAAAGCAGTATCATTTGCTTGCGGTGACGGATCGTTTTTTGTAGAGATTGATGATTATGACAATTTTAAATTGCTTAATAATGATAAGCTTACGTTGATAGGACACGATCTGAAAGATTTTTTAGTAAACATTTCATACTGCGGTATTGAACTTAATTGTAAGATTTTAGATACGGCCATAATGACTTATCTTTTAAATCCGTCTGAGTCGAATTACGACATAAGTCGCGTATTGAAAAAATACTTGAAAGAGGATTTGCAAAACATAGATGATATAGTAGGCAAGGGCAGGAATAAAAAGAGCTACGATGACATTGACAAAAAGCTTTTAGTCGATTATATGTGTTCAGCCGCATCAAACTTATCTAAGTTAAAAGATAAGCTCATGTCATTTATAAAAGAGATGGAGATGGAAGATCTTTTAAAAAATGTGGAAATTCCGCTTATTGAAGTGCTAAAATCTATGGAGGTGTACGGCTTTACATTAGATAAAGATGTACTTAGAAGTATTTCTAAAGAAATAGATGAAAAGACAGATAAGATTGTAAAAGATATTTACGATGCTGCTGGATACGAATTTAATATTAACTCTACAAAGCAGTTATCAGAATTTTTGTTTGATAAACTGAATTTGCCAGCAATAAAAAAGACTAAAACAGGGTATTCGACTGACATGGAAGTCCTTGCAGAACTTATACCGTACAATGACATAGTAGGAGAAATAATAGAATATAGACAGCTTATGAAGCTTAAATCTACGTACATAGATGGCTTCATTCCCATCATGGATGAAAATAATAGGGTCCACTCTACGTTTAAACAAACAGTTGCTGCTACAGGGAGAATTAGCTCAACAGAGCCTAATCTGCAGAACATACCTGTAAGAGAAGAATTTGGCAGGAGGATAAGAAAGGCATTTGTATCAAGTTATGAAGATGGGCTTATAATATCTGCTGATTATTCTCAGATTGAGCTAAGGGTTCTTGCACATCTTTCAGAGGATGAAAAACTTATTGAGTCATTTTTGAACAACGAAGATATACATTTAAGGACGGCATCGGAGGTTTTTAAGGTTTCGAAAGAAGAAGTGACAAGTGAAATGAGAAGGCGGGCGAAAGCTGTCAACTTTGGTATTGTATATGGTATAAGCGATTACGGCTTATCTAAAGACTTAAAGATTTCGCGAAAAGAAGCGAAAGAATACATAGACAATTATTTTGACAGGTACAAGGGCGTCAAAAATTACATCGACTCAATTGTCAAATTTGCAAAGGAAAATGGGTATGTTACGACTATCTTAAATAGGAGAAGATACATACCGGAAATCAATTCAAAAAATTTTAACCAAAGATCTTTTGGCGAGAGAATGGCAATGAATACACCTATTCAAGGTAGCGCTGCGGATATAATAAAGATGTCGATGGTTAAAGTATACAATGAATTAAAGGAAAGAGGATTGAAATCAAGACTTATTCTTCAGGTGCACGATGAGCTTATAATTGACACACATCCTGATGAAGTTGAAATAGTCAAGGAGCTTCTAAAATCAATAATGGAAAATATCATAAAGTTGAAAGTTCCTTTAGTTGTAGATATAGGGCAAGGGAAAAACTGGTATGATGCAAAATAAAAGTGTCTTATGGACACTTTTAAATTATATAGATTGGAGGTGCGATGGTGAAAGTTATCGGATTGACAGGGGGAATAGCGTCAGGAAAAAGCACCGTTTCATCCATATTAAAAAGTCTTGGAGCAGTAATAATTGACGCTGATGTCGTTTCAAGAGAGATTATGATAAAGGGGACTGAGACATATAATATATTAATAAGCGTATTTGGAAGAGAGATTTTGCGAAAAGATGGCGAGATAGACCGGAGAAAACTGGGTAACCTTGTTTTTGCTGATAAAGAAAAATTGAATAAATTAAATGAAATTACGCATCCGGAAATAATAAAAAGGATAAAAGATATAATAGAGGAAGAGAGAAAAAAAGGCAAAGAGAAAGCCATCGTGCTTGATGCAGCATTGCTAATTGAGATGAAGCTTTTTAATATGGTAGATGAAGTATGGCTTGTGGTTGTTGATAAAAAGACACAGATTAGAAGGCTTATGAAAAGAGACAATTTAAGCTATAAAGACGCATTAAACCGTATTAAGAGCCAGATGTCTATAGAGGACAAAATGAAGTACGCAGATTTTATAATTAATAACTGCAAGGATTTTAATGCTATAAAAAGACAAGTTGAGCTATTGTGGGGGCGTTTTTCAAAATAGAACATCTGGAGGTATTATATTGAAGTTAAAAAAAGTCATATTGGTGATAGTAGTAGCAGTTACTGTTTTGACGGTATATGGAGTCAAGACAAATTGGTTTTTAAAGCAATTGTATCCTAAAAAATACAGTCAACAGGTATACTTCTATTCAAATCAGTATGGAGTAGATCCTAATTTGGTCTTTGCTATGATAAAGGCAGAAAGCAATTTTAATCCTGACAGCGTTTCAAATAAAGGTGCTATAGGCCTTATGCAGGTGATACCTGAGACAGGAACTTGGGTTGCTAATTACATAGGCATCAAAAATTTTAGCGTTAATATGCTTTTTAATCCAGATTACAATATAAATATAGGAACATGGTATCTAAAATACCTTTTAAAACAATTTAATAATGATGTCACTTTGGCAGTAGCCGCATATAATGGAGGAAGTGGCAATGTTTCAAATTGGTTAAAAGACAAGAGGTATTCAGAAAATGGCAGCAATCTCAAAAAAGTGCCTTTTTTAGAGACGGATAAGTACATTAAAAAGGTGCTTAAGTATTATAAGATTTACACAAATTTATATAAATGACTTGAAACATTGCACAACATTATGCTGCGAGGGATTTTAAATGGATTTTGGGGTCTTAATTCTATCCATCATGTTGTTTTTCAGCATTATAGGGGAAAACAACAACGCTGCGGCTGCTATTATAATGCTTCTTTTGATTAAGCTTATGAACTTGGAAATAATTAATCAATTTGTATCGAAAAATGGCATGAATCTTGGTATAATAGTATTGACTATGGGAGCCTTATCACCTCTTGCAATGAGCAAAGTGTCAATTGATGATTTTTTAAATGCTGCAAAAAGCGTGGAGGGGGTTATTACAGTTATTGCCGGGATAATTGTAGCTATATTGGCATCTATAGGCCTTAACGCCATGAAAGTAGATACAAATGGTGTTGTAGGTGTTTTGCTGGGTACTGTGATTGGTGTAAGCTTCTTTAAGGGAGCACCGGTTGGTCCAATGATAGCCCTTGGCATTACGACAATCTTACTTAGGATATTTAGATTATAGAGAGGGAGAAGAATACATATGAAAATTATCAAACATCTTGAAGACTTAAGGGAAGTTAAGGTAAGCAATGATAGAGAGTTTTTTTCCGCTACACATGATGAGATAAAAAATGGCGCGACTACAGACGTTTATTTTTTAAGGACGCAAGATATTTTAAAGCATTTAGGGATTGACGGGAAAGTTGTAACGGCAGAGATATTTGCAAGAAGAAGTGGTGTTTTTGCAGGGCTGCCTGAAGTAAAAAATGTCTTAAAAGATAAAAACATTGAAGTGTGGTCTATAGATGAAGGAGAGACTTTTGAAGCAAAAGAGACTGTTATGAGAATCATTGGACCGTACAACGAGTTTGGCACGTATGAAACTGTGATATTGGGTATGTTGGCAAGTTCATGCGGATGGGCTACTGCAGCAAGAGAGCTTAAAGAAGTTATTCCAGACAAGCCTTTACTTTGTTTTGGCGCAAGACATGTGCATCCTGCAGTGGCGCCTGTCATGGAAAGGGCCGCCCTTATAGGTGGTGCTGATGATGCTAGCTGTATATTGGGAGCAAAGCTTTTAGGCCGTGAACCAAAGGGCACAGTGCCACATGCGGCTTTTCTGATAGCTGGCGACACTCTTACTGTAGCAAAGGCTTACAGTGAGATAACGCCTAAAGATGAGAAAATAACTATTTTAGTAGATACATTTAAAGATGAAATTGAAGAATCATTGAGAGTGGCTGAATTTTTAGGAGATAGGTTGTATGGCATAAGATTGGATACGCCATCGGAAAGAGGGGGTGTGACAGCAAGCCTTGTGTATGAGCTTAGGCAGAGGCTTAACCAAAAAGGGTTTGACAATGTCAAGATCATTGTGTCTGGTGGGCTTACACCAGAAAGGATAAAAGAGCTTGCATTAAGCGGTGCAGATGCATTTGGTGTTGGTAGTTATATATCAGATGCATCTCCTATAGATATGACGATGGATATTAAAGAAGTGGAAGGAAAACCTATTGCTAAAAGAGGTAGAATTCCCGGAAGGATAGAGAATGCAAAATTAAAGAGGATAATATAGACAGACATGAATCTATGCTTGTCTGTATAATACTAAATGAATCGCAATTTATACAAAAAGGTATTGACACAAACAAAAAAACATTATATAATAACTAATGTGCTAACGATGTTGTGACGCGGGGGTGGCGGAATAGGCAGACGCGTACGTTTGAGGGGCGTATGGAGTTTTCCGTGCGGGTTCAAGTCCCGCCCTCCGCACCAAAATGAAAATAAATATTTTACATAAAAAAAGCCTTTCAAAAGGCTTTTTTTTTTTAATGCCACTTTACCATTATAATTGACATGAATACAATCGCAACAATCGTCGTTGTCGTTATAAAGATCGATGCAAGTTTGGTGTTTAGATTTCTCTCATCAGAATATATGACTGCTACAAGCGCTGTTGGCATGATAGTTCCTAACATTATGGTTTTAATTGTCATTGATGCGGTATTGAAAAACAGAGGCAAGACAAAAAATAATGCTATGCCTGGTGCATATTTAATGGCAAGTCCTTTAAGTAGCGATAAAATTTCATCCTTTTCTAAATTAAAATCAAGAAAGTATCCTATTACAAACAAAGCCAATGTTGTATTAGGCATTGAAATTTGTTCTGCCAGGTTAACGATTAAGCTTGGGAATTTAATACCTATGATATTCAATATGAAGGCTATTATATACGTATCAAAAGGCACAAAGTACAAGATCTTTTTAAATACTTTCTTTAGATCTAATTTATCACTTTGAGAAAATACATATGCAGCGATATATGCGATTCCAAAGACGTTAAATGAATTTCCCATGTCAAACATGGCAATGTGCAAAAGACCATTGTTGCCGTAAATTTGTTGGATAAACGGGAAAGCGAAAAGACCTATGTTATATCCGCAGAGAGATATAATTAAAGTGCCTTTTGTTTCTCTTTTTAAATTTGCGTTTCTAAAGGCTAAAAAGCCTACAAGAAAAGTGATGAAGCCGAAAGCAAAGCCTGATAATGTTAAAACGAACAAGTTTGTATTTACTTTTGTAGTCAAGAAAACTTTTGCGATGCTGGCAGGTAATGTTATGTATATGATAAAACTATTTATTACCTTTCCCGTTTCTGCAGGTAGAAATTTCATTTTCTTTACTGCGTAACCGAAAAATATTATGATGATGCTTATTGCGATTTTTTGAAGTATGACTATTTGACTCATTCATATCCTCCTTTTCGTATATCAAATAAAATTATACTACAACAAGCTTCTTATTTATAGAGATTGTAACAAATTTATAAATTTTTTATAAAATATATTAAGAGTTTATTAAAAAAATCTTAAAAAATTATTATGAAAACATTGACTTTATTAATCGTTTTTGATAAAATAAAAGAAACTTGTACATATTAGCAATCTTGCCGAATCCTATTTAGGTACGGAGGATTTTTCATGTTTGGGGTTAATCTGCCATATGCAGTAGGGGTACCTTCTATCCCGCACCCGTCAACTAACTCCGGAGGCAAAAGGAAGGAGATTAGCTATGAATAGCAAATTAGGTAAATTTATTTTTGGTGTATCCGTTTTCGGCATGACTATGGTAGGTTCTTCGATGCTTACACATATTTATGCAGCAGATCTTGGAAGTGGCGTCGTCATTGGAAACGGTGTAAATGTCAGAAATGGCGGAAACTTGTCGTCAATGGTTATCACACAGTTAAATTATAGCGATGTGGTTACAGTGATTGGACAGGATAATGGCTGGTACAACATAAAGCTTTCAGATGGGACTGTAGGCTGGATATATGGAAAGTACCTTTCATTAAGGTCTTCAAGTACGGTGTCAAGGGGTGATGTTGATAGAAGCATTGCCTCAAGGCTGATCGATTTTGGTAAAGAGTTTTTAGGAACAAGGTATGTTTACGGTGGTGAATCTCCATCGGGTTTTGATTGTTCTGGTTTTACTCAATACGTCTTTAAAAGCGTCGGTATTAGTTTGCCAAGGACTGCTGATGTTCAAGCTACAGTAGGAACTTACGTTGATAGAGCAGATTTGCAGCCTGGTGATTTGGTGTTTTTTAAGACATTAGGGAGCAGCATAATAAACCATGCTGGGATATACATAGGAAATGGGCAGTTTATGCACGCTTCATCTGGTGCTGGAAAAGTCATGACAAGCTCTTTATATGAAGATTACTACAGCACTCACTATGCTGCAGCCAGAAGGGTTATACAGTAAACTAAATATAACGACAAAAAGGCACTTTCATGTGTCTTTTTTTGATGCATTTTTTAGGCGATATTTTATAGTTTGTTGACTATTTAGGCATATTAATATATCATTATATATTGTATAAAATTTGCATTTGTGTGGAAGGAGTTAACCTAAATGGGGTTTGTAAGGGACGATATAAGGAATGTAGCTATAATAGCGCATGTTGATCACGGGAAAACAACTTTAGTAGACGGTATGCTTAAGCAAAGCGGCATTTTTAGGCAGAACGAAAAAGTCGAAGAGAGAGTAATGGATTCAAATGAGTTAGAAAGAGAAAGAGGAATAACTATTCTTTCAAAGAATACAGCTATTAGGTATAATGGTGTAAAGATAAACATAGTTGATACACCAGGGCATGCTGATTTTGGTGGTGAGGTAGAACGGGTATTAAAAATGGTTGATGGTGTATTGTTGCTTGTAGATGCTTTTGAAGGACCAATGCCTCAAACCAGATTTGTATTAAGCAAGGCTTTAGAGCTTAATTTAAAACCTATAGTAGTTGTTAACAAAATCGATAGACCTGATGCAAGGCCAGAGGAAGTCATTGATGAAGTCCTCGATCTTTTTATTGAGCTTGGTGCTGATGATGATCAGATTGATTTTCCTGTAGTATATGCTTCTGCCAGAGAAGGCATTGCTAAGTTAAGCTTAAAGGATGAATCAGTAGATTTGCGTCCTCTTTTTGATACTATCTTAAAAGAGATTCCGGCGCCAGAAGGTAATATAGATGATCCGCTGCAGCTTATTGTTACCACACTTGACTATGATGATTACATTGGGAGAATCGCTATTGGAAAAGTGGTTAGAGGTAAAATTGTATCAGGTGAAAATGTGGCAATATGCAAGAGAGATGGGTCTGTGCAAAATGTTAAATTAAGCAATCTGTATCAATATGAAGGTTTGAAAAGAGTACAGGTTGATGATGCTAAGTTGGGTGATATAGTAGCTGTATCAGGTATAAGCGACATTGAGATTGGAGAGACGATAGCCGATCCAGAAAAGCCAGAGGCTGTAGATTTTGTTGAAATAGAAGAGCCAACCATTTCGATGACATTTGGCGTAAATACGAGTCCGTTTGCAGGTAGGGAAGGCAAATACGTGACATCAAGGCATTTAAGAGAAAGGCTTTTTAAAGAGCTTGAAACGAATGTAGCATTAAGGGTTGAGGAGACGGAGACGACAGAAGCATTTAAAGTATCTGGACGTGGCGAGTTGCATTTATCCATTTTGATAGAGACTATGAGGCGTGAAGGATATGAGCTTCAGGTATCTAAGCCATCTGTGATTATAAAGGAGATAAATGGTGTCAAGCACGAGCCTATTGAGCTTGTTACTATTGACATACCAGAAGATTACATGGGTGTAGTCATGGAAAAGATGGGCTCAAGAAAAGGAGAGCTTATGGATATGCATACTTTAAAACCTGGTACATTAAGGCTGAAATTTAAGATACCGACAAGAGGCCTCATAGGATATCGCTCTGAATTTCTTACTGATACCAAGGGAAATGGGATAATGACATCTATAATCTATGACTATGAACCGTACAAAGGGGATATACCTACAAGATCGAGAGGGTCTTTAGTGGCTTTTGAAGCTGGCACTACAACGACTTATGGACTTTACAATGCACAAGAAAGAGGAACTCTTTTTGTAGGTCCAGGCGTCGAAGTGTACGAAGGTATGATAGTTGGTGAAAACTCCAGAAGTGATGATATAGATGTCAATGTTTGTAAGAAAAAGCATGTTACTAATTTGCGTTCTGCCACTGCAGATGAGGCATTAAGGCTTTCACCAGTTAGAGAAATGTCGCTTGAAGAAGCTTTGGAGTTTATCGCCAACGATGAACTTGTGGAAGTTACGCCTAAAAGCATAAGGCTTAGAAAAAAGATATTGAGTACGCAACAAAGGTATAAAAATGCTAAATATAAACAATAAAAGGGGGTATGACCCCTTTTTTATTTTGAACCATCGGATGTGTCATTTAGTATTTTGCTTATGTAGTTTATGGTTTCTTCATATGGTGGTATGCCATTGTATTTATTTATAGATTCTTCTCCTGCATTGTATGCTGCTAAAGCTAATGCGGTATTGTTGTACTTATTAAGCAGTTGGCTTAGCAATTTTGTTCCACCATCGATATTTTCTTCTGGGTCAAAAGGATTTGTTACACCTAAATACTGTGCTGTTGACGGCATTAACTGCATTAGGCCCATTGCGCCTGCACTTGATACAGCATAAGGATTGTAGTCTGATTCGGCTTTTATGACAGCATCTATCAAATCTTTGCTGACGCCGTATTTTTTTGAAGCCTCATTTATATAGCTTTCTATTTTGTCTTTTGATACGCCAGTCATATCTGGCGTTTTATTACTAAAATCAATTGTTTCTGATTTTATATCTTCAGTTGAAGTGGTGCCTTCGCTTATCAATTCATTTAAGATGTCCTGAAATGAATTGCTTTTATCCACCAGGTTTATTTTTACAGGCAATCGCGATTGTATATCGCTAAATCTGCTTTCGATGATTGAATCTACATAGTCCATTTTCAAAAACCTCCTATATTTTTTATAATTCGACATAAAATTTAAAAATCCTTTTTTGTTTTAAAAAATGAGAATATAGTCTCAAATAATGAATGATTTGCAAAAAGGATTTTAGTGATCGGTGTAGAATATATAATTAGGTGATTGATGTGTATACAGACGAAGAAAGTAAGAAAAATACAAAATTAGGTTTTAAAAGGATTATATTGTTATTGCTTTTATCAATAGTTGCATCTATAGGGATAGGATTTATAATTTCTCAGTATGCTATAAAACCTTATATAGCTAAACTATCTGAAAAAAGCATGAATGCTTATTCTGTGAAGATACCCCAGCTTAATTATTACATCATAAAAATAGGCCAGTACAGCGATGAAAAAGATGCTTCATATAATTTGAATTTGCTTACCATGAAAGGAATCTACGGAGAAATCCTTAAAGATGGTGAAAGTTATATTTTGTGTTTGGGACAATTTATGGATAAAAAAGATGCCGATGATTTCAGTTTAAAGCTTAGTAAAAGTGGCATTAATTCATCTGTGGCTTTGTACTATGGACCTGTTTATCAGGTATATTATGAAAAAAATTCAGAAAAAGATGTGAAGGAAGTAATTGATAGGTTAAATGTTTTTTTAAGCAGTTTGTCACATTTATCACAGCTTTCTTATAAAATAGCTTTTGGAACTGTCAGCGAAAAAGATATCGATGATACAGAAAAGTACTTTAAAAAGTATAGCAATATGACTTATAATAGAAATATAGATGAAAATTTAAAAAAAATTTTAGATGATACGGAGGCAATTAATAGTCAAATTTTAAACAATTTTGGTGATATAAAGACATCGTTTGAATTAGATGATGGAAATGCTTACAGGCTAACTCAGAAGCTTCTTATGGATTCCATAGAGCAGTATTATGACAGCGTGAGTTCTTTAAAATAGGGGAGTGTAGCATGAAACTTGAGAAAGTGAAAGAAATATTAAACGCGGAAGTGCTTTGCGGCTATGATAGATTATCTGAAGAAGTAAATACGGCATGTGGTGCAGACTTGATGAGCGATGTTTTGGCTTCAAAAGATGAAAAGTCTCTGCTTTTAACAGGACTTACAAATGTTCAAGTTGTTAGGACAGCGGAGGTCTTAGGCGATATAGTGTGCATCGTCTTTGTGAGAGGTAAAAAGCCTGGACCTGAGATCTTAAAAATGGCAGATTCCGCATCGATAGTAATTATGAAGACAGATTATCCGCTTTTTATCGCTTGTGGTCTTTTATATAAAAATGGACTTAATTGTGGGAGTGAATTTTAATCGTGAAGCCGTATACAATGGATTTTGATGTCAAAGCAAGAGATTTTTCATCCGCAGGAGAATCGTCAAGCAAGTTCCGGAAGACGCTGCTTATGCTTTCAATACCTTCTGACATAGTCAGAAGGGCGTCTATTGCAGCTTATGAAGCCGAGATGAATATAGTCATTCATTCTTATGGAGGTAAGATGCATTTTGAAATATATTCTGACAAAATTTTGATAATTGCTGAGGATACAGGTCCTGGCATAAAAGATTTAGAGCTGGCTATGAAAGAAGGATATTCCACAGCGCCAAAAGAAGTGATTGAAATGGGGTTTGGTGCAGGAATGGGTTTACCTAACATGAAGCGAAACGCCGATAATATGGAAATAGTAAGTCACGATGAAAGAGGAACGAAGATCGTCATGACGATTAATTTTTAAATTTTAAGGTGGTTGTTTTCAATGTACTTTCATTCTGTAACTCTTGATAGAGATAGATGCAAAGGTTGTACCAATTGTATAAAAAGGTGCCCTACTGAGGCAATACGTGTAAGAGATGGGAAAGCAAAGATAATAAAAGAGAAATGTATTGACTGTGGAGAGTGCGTAAGGGTGTGTCCTTATCATGCTAAAGTCGTGGTGACAGATGATATAGGAATGATGGAAAATTACAAGTATAAAATTGCTCTTCCTGCGCCTTCTCTTTACGGTCAATTTAAAGACATGACAATAGGCGACATACTGGCATCTTTGCAGTCATGCGGGTTTGACGAAGTTTTTGAGGTTGCTTATGCTGCTGACATCGTATCGTATATAACGAGGAATATAGTAAAGACGAAAGATTACAAAAAGCCTATTATATCTTCTGCGTGTCCTGCTATTGTCCGGCTTATACAGCAGAGATTTCCTTCATTGATGGATAATATTTTGGACATAATGCCACCTGTTGAAGTGGCTGGAAAAATTGCCAGAGATGAGGCCAAGAAGAAGACAGGGCTTAGTGATGAAGAAATAGGGGTGTTTTTTATATCTCCATGTGCTGCAAAAGTCACCAGCATAAAGAACCCCATAGGTATTGAAAAATCGTTTATAAATGGTGCTTTCTCTATGAGGGATGTCTACAGCATGATATTAGACAAAAGAAAATTTGTGGAGAAGAAAATCGAGCATACTTCATCAATGATCGGCGTTGGATGGGCAAATGCAGGGGGTGAATCGTACGGTACATCATTGGAAAATTGCCTTTTTGTAGATGGGATTCAAAATGTCATAGGTGTGCTGGAAGAGATTGAGTTAGGTAAATTAGACGATATTGATTTCTTTGAGGGTCTTGCGTGTGTTGGAGGGTGTGTCGGAGGACCTTTGACTGTCGCAAATAATTTTGTTGCAAGAAACAGAATAATGAAACTAAAAGAAAAATTAAATAAAGATGTGGTAGTAAAAAAATATATAGAGGTTGATTTTAATGAGTTTATGCTAAATGTCAAACTTAAAAAAAGTGATGTCTTAAATTTAGATGAGGATATAGACAAAGCTATTGACATGATGAACTCAATTGATGAAATCTACAAAAGTTTGCCAGGGCTTGATTGCGGTTCTTGTGGCTCTCCTGGATGCAGAGCCCTTGCAGAGGATATAGTAAAAGGATTTGCCAGCGAATATGACTGCATCTTTAAATTAAAAGATAGGATTAAAATATTGGCAGAAGAAATAAACAAACTTTCAATTAAAATTCCGCCTGTAATAGGCAGTGATAAGGAGGAAAAACCTTGAAAGTAAAGGATATTTTAAGTCAGGAGTTTACTTTGGTAGCAGGAGAAGGAGGCATAGAAAAGGAAGTAAGCAATGTCTATGTGTGTGATTTGTTAAGCTTTGTAATGTCTCACGTGAAAAGTGGAAGTGCATGGGTGACGATTCAGACGCATGTAAATGTAATTGCGGTTGCTGTTATGACAGAGATAAGCTGCATCATCATCTGTGAAGGCGAAAAACTTGATGAAAATGCTAAAGAAAAGGCTGATGAGGAAAACATACCTGTCATAGCGTTTAATGGCAGTTCATATGAAGCAGCAGTTAAATTAAGCGAGATGATTAAATGAAGTTTTACTATGACTTGCATATTCATTCATCATTATCGCCATGTGCTGACGATGATATGACGCCTAATAATATCGTCAATATGGCTTTAATAAAAGGGCTTGATGTAATATCTTTGACAGATCACAATTCAACTAAAAATGTAGAAGCCGTCCATGAATTATGCCAGCATAAAGGAATAAAGTTTATACCAGGCATAGAAGTTCAGACAAAGGAAGAAGTTCATGTATTATGTTATTTTTTTGATATTCTTGACTGTTTGAAATTTGGTGAAATGATTTATAATAGCTTAGACTGCGTAAAAAATAACAAATACATTTTTGGAAATCAATTAATTATGGATAAAGACGACAATATTGTGGATGAAGCAGAAAAGCTGCTTCTATCTTCCAGCAGCTTTTCTGTTGATGAAATCTTTAGAATGATGGATGGCATTGGTGCTGCTGTGCCTGCTCACATAGATCGCACTTCTTACAGCATCATTTCAAATCTCGGTTTTATACCAAATATATCAAATCTTAAAACTGTGGAAGTGTCTTCAACATTTATTCACAATAGCTTTGTGGACGAATGTATAAAGAAGTATAAAGTAATTACTTCTTCTGATGCTCATCATTTAGGGCACATAAACGAAAGGATAAATTGCCTTGATTTAGATGACTTGGACATGATAGTTGATTGGATGTGCAAGTAAAGAAAACATATCAAATTAGTCGGGATTATCAGAAAATAAAAAAATTTTTATTTTTAACTGTTAAAAAAATAATTAACATATGGTATAATAATTATGTCCTATTTTGCAATTTTAAAGATTTTTTTAAAAGGAGGGTAATTAGATGCAGGCAATCTACGAAAAATTCAGCGAAGAAAATATAAACAAGTTAAAAAAAGTGATAGACCAGTTGAAAGATACAGACGGTTCTCTGATTGCCGTCATGAACGAGGCTCAAGAAATATTTGGCTATTTGCCTATAGAAGTCCAGCAATTTATTTCAGAAGAAATGAATGTACCATTGACAGAGATATTTGGCATTGCGACGTTTTATTCCCGCTTTACATTAAAGCCATCCGGAAAGTACAAAATCGGCGTTTGTCTTGGTACCGCTTGTTACGTAAAAGGTTCTGCCAGAGATTTCGCATTTAAAAATTTATAGAGTGATAAACACGTTGATTTATATAATTTAACTAAGAGCAGCTAGAAATATGTGATTTTCCGTTTTT